>JAPOZE010000034.1 GCA_026706225.1 Acidobacteriota bacterium | reverse complement strand
GCGGAGGCTCTTCCGGAGGCGCGACCGGCACCTTCTTCTTACAGCCGCCCGAGATGGCAATGAGGAGCGCGAACAGGCACAGGGCAGCCAGGTTCAAGAACTTCCTGTTTTTCATGATTTCCTTCCTCCGTTCGAAAATGGGTGTGGAAGCGTAAAGGTATCCCGAAACTTTAATAGCGGACCCTAGTCTATAAAAAATAAATCCAGTGTAAAACAAAAAAATCAACGCTGAAAGTAATTGGACCAGGCGGGAGCGGTGTTTTGGCCTTGGCGGGTGAGTTGCTCTTTCTGCGTGCCGTCGGCCAGCATGATGAAGATCTGCCGGCTGCCGAAACGGTTGGATTCGTAGGCAATGTGACGGCTGTCGGGCGACCAGACCGGATGCTCATTGTTGGCGCCGTCCCGGGTGAGCTGGGTAAACCGGCCGCTGACCACGTCCAGCAGGTAGATGTCGAATCGCCCCGTCAATCGCCTCCTCCAGGAGAACGCGATGTGCACGCCGTCGGGACTCCAGGAGGGACTCACGGCTTCTCCGCCTTCGTTGATCAACCGGCGCAGGTTGGCCCCGTCCTCATCCATGATCCAGATCTGGGGGGAACCGCTGCGACCGGAGACGAAAGCGATCTGCCTGCCGGACTTGGGGTTCCAGACGGGCGAAATGTCCACGCCGCGGGCCCGGGTCAGTCGCCTGAGGTGGCGGCCGCGGAGATCGGAAACGTAGATTTCGGGGTCGCGGCTCTTGCTGGAGCTGAAGGCGATCCTTTCCCCGTCGGGAGCGAAAGCCGGCGTGGTGGTCAAGCCGCCGCGATGGGAGAAGGGTATGAGTCGTTGATCGTAGACGGTACGAAAATACAGGTCCGGGTTGCCTCGGTGGTAGGAAGTGTAGGCGATGCGTGAGTTGTCCAGAGACCAGCGGGGGGTCAGGCTGATGGATCGGTGGTTGGTGAGCGCCTTCTGTCCATGGCCGTCGTAGTCCATGGTGAAAATTTCCTTGTGGCCGTTGCGGTTGGAGACAAAGGCAATCCGGGTGGAAGCGATGCCTCGAACCCCTCCACCGATGCGGAGCACGATTTCGTCGGCGAAGCGGTGGGCCACCGATCGGACGCCCTCCTCATCCGGATCGACCCGGTAGCGGTTTCCGATGATGGACTCCCTGGTGTTCACATCGATCAGACGGGCCTCGACCACAAACTGGCCGCGCTGCATATAGGCATTGCCGTAGACCAGGTTCTGGGCCTGCACGTCTTCAGCGGTCCACTCCTCGTAGTTGACCTCGTAGGGTTGCGAGGGCAGTTGCAGAGGGTAGAAGCTCTTGGGCACCAGTTCGAACACCCCGGCCCGCCGCAGATCGTTCCACAGCACGTCGTCGAAGAGGCGGGTGTGCTGCTCCAGTTCCTCCTGAGAGCCCCGTTGCTGAAAATCGGCCACGGCCACGCGGGCCCTGACTCCCTCGGTCACCACGACCCGGACTTGGCTGTCGTTTTCCTGGGCGGGGGCAGGGAATGGGCCATACAGGATTGCCAGGGACAGCAGGCAGGCAGGGGCAAGAAATTTGCTCATGGATTTTCCGTTTTCTGTAGCTGGAATCACCGGGAATACTCGAACCAGAATTCAGCCACCAATCGGGTCTCTCCTCCGGGAAGGGGAGGGAATCGGGAAGCCTTGATGGCCCTGAGGCCGGAACGGTCCAGCGACGGGACCCCGCTGGATTGCTTGACGGTTTCCCTGGCGATGGAGCCGTTGCGGCGGATGGTGAATTGAACCACGACCCGCTTCGCCGTGCGCACATTGGGACTGACCAGGTTTTGCTGCCAGTTGCGGCTGACGATGTCGCGAATCTGTCTCACGTACCAGCCATACTTCTTGCCGAAAAACCCGTCGCCCAAACCGATGCCACCCGATCCCATGCCGGTTCGAAACTGGGAGTAGGAAAGATCGGGAGCGCCGCCCTCGCCAAAGGGAACTCTGTTGGAAGGGGGGACCTGGGCAACCTGCTTGGGAGCTTGCCGCCGGGCGCGCGGCCGCTTGCGGACCCTGCGCTTCTTCTTGACCTCGAAGGCCTTGGGGTCGGGGGCCTCCGGCTCGATTTCAGCCGCCTTGGCCTCTTCGGTCTGACCCAGGCCCTTGGACTCGGTGGCGATGTTGCTGGCCGTGGTCTGCTTGGGACGGGGCAGGTTCAGTCCCCGAATGGTCGATCCCTGCACCAGGCCCACCGAAATGGAGCCGCCACCGCCCTGACTGTCGCCCCAGGGGTCGGCGCTCGGGTTGAGGTAGGAGGGCACGAGGAAGAAACTCACCCCCACCAACAGATGGCTGCCCACTGACAGGTAGAGGTATCCTCCCAGTCTTTCCTTCTGAATTTCAAAAATGGAGTGTCGCTGGACCGACATCGGAATTCAGGGCAAACCCTCGACGGCCGGCGGGGGCGAAAGCGGCCCGGCTACTGTTCCGGCTGGGTGACCACGTTGATATTCTTCACGCCCGCAAGCCTGGCCCGGTCCATGACTCGAGCGATGGTCCCGAAAGGCACTTCCTCGTCGGCGCGCAGGTAGATCATGGCGGTTTCGGGGTCCTTGATCCGGGCCTGGAGGCGGTCTCCCAGATCGTTGATGTTGATGGGATCGGAGCCCACGAAGAGCCGCTGATCCCGGTTGATGCTGACCACCAGCAGTTCCTTGGTCAACTCGCTGACCGTCTTGGTCTTGGGGACACTGACCTCGATTCCGGATTGAATGATGGGCGCGGTCAACATGAAGATGATGAGCAGAACCAGCACCACGTCCACCAGGGGAACCACGTTGATTTCCGACAGCGAGGTCTGGGTTCTGCCTTTCGAGTTGGTGAATGCCATCGGTTCACCCTTGAATCAAAACTTGGACGCCCGGCCGCGGGTCCGGGTTTGCCGAATGCCCGGCTGCCGGTTTACAGGAAGGTCCGCTCCATCAGGTTCAGAAACTCCAGGGAGAAGTCGTCCATGGCGGAGCCGAACTCCTTGAGGTGGTGGACAAAGTAGTTGTAGGCGATCACCGCCGGAATGGCTGCAAACAATCCGGCCGCGGTGGCGATGAGAGCTTCCGATATTCCGGGGGCCACGGCGCGGATGGTGGCCGCCCCCTCCATTCCCAGTCCGGAAAAGGCGTCGATGACGCCCAGCACCGTTCCGAACAGCCCGATAAAGGGGGCCACCGAGGCCGTGGTGGCCAGCCAGCTCATATTGCGCTCCAGCTTGGTCAGTTGCACCGAAGAGGCTCGGGAAAGCGCCCTCTGGATGACGTTGATGGTCTTGAGCGTCGGAGCCGGCGCCGGGCGGTCACCGGCGGGTTGGCTCATCAACTGGGCTTCCAGTTCCTCGTAGCCGGCCAGAAAGACCTCGACCAGGGGAGTGTGCCTCAGGGTCTCGCATGCCGCGCTGATTTCCGAAAAGCGCTTGCTCTTGCGAAAGATGCGCAGAAAGGCTTCCGAGTCGGCGCGCAGCTTCCTCAGATAAAAGTATTTTTTGAAGGTGATTGCCCAGGAAAAAATCGAGAAGAATACCAGAACCAGCAGGACGCCCCAAGCCAAGGGACCCGAGTGAAGGATCAACTTCAACAAGTCCATCTCGGCTCCCTGCGCCAGCACAGGGAGCAGACCGCCTGGATCTATGGTCAAGCAGGTCCCCCAGCGTTTTCCCGGACAGTCGGAATGAACCACTTCCCAACCGTGTTGTGGCCGAAGTTACCATTGACCTCTCGGGGTCGTCAACCGTGCTCCAAATCCGCATCAACACCCGGTTTCACAAGGGTTTCTTGGGCTGCAAAACGGGGCTGTCGGACCGGCCCCCGCCGGGCGACTTCTATGGTACACTCAGCCCTCTTCCTGAAGCGGATTCCACGATTTCAGACCGACTTTTGTCCACCCTATGCTGAAGTTCCTGGAAATACGCAATTTCGCCCTGATCGACCACCTTTCCCTGGAGTTTCGGGAGGGGCTGAACCTGTTGACGGGTGAAACAGGTTCGGGAAAGTCGATCATCGTGGATGCCCTGGGGTTGCTGGCAGGCGCCAAGGCGCGGGCCGAAATGGTTCGCACCGGGTCCGGCAAGGCTACGGTTTCGGGTTGCTTCCAGGGAGTGGAGCGGTTGCGCGGCCCGCTGGAGGCGAGCGGACTCGAGTTCGATCCCGAGGGGGTGATCGTCCGGAGAGACGTCGTTCCGGATGGCAGGGGACGGGCTTTCGTCAACAACCAGATGGTGCCGGTTGCCTTTCTGAGGAAGCTGGGGGCCCATTGCGTCGACATTCACGGGCAGAGCGACCAACAGTCGCTTTTCAGTCGCGATTCCCAGTTGCGGTGGCTCGATCTCTATGGCGGCCATCAGGCTCCCCGCGCTGAAGTCGAAGGCCTCTACGCCAAGCTGGAGAGAGGCCGGGAGCAGGTCCGGCGACTGAAAATGAGTGAGCAGGAGAGGCTCCGTGCTATCGATCTGCTCTCCTTTCAGGTCGATGAAATCCGCAAGGCGGGCTTGTCCTCCCCCGACGAGGAATCTCGACTCCTGGAAGAGCGCCGCCTGCTCTCCAACGCGGACCGTCTCTTCCAGGCCGCTCATCAGGCCCATGCCCACCTCTACGAATCGGAAGATTCGATCGGGGCCCGGCTCAGGCAGACCGGGCGGCTGCTGGAGGAGTTGGGATCCCTGGATGCCCGCTGCCGGGATCTTCAGGAGCAGTTTCAATCGGCCTGCATCAGCATCGAGGATGTCTCGCTGGCATTGCGGGAATATGCCTCCGGGATCGAAGTGAACCCGTCGCGGCTGGATCAAATCGAGGGACGCCTGGTGGAGATCGATCGTCTCAAGCGAAAGTACGGGGAATCCGTTGAAGCGGTCATGGCCTATGGCCGGCGGATCGAAGGAGAACTGGAGGAAATGCAGGAAGCCGACCGCAGGGTCGAGTCGATCGAGAAGGAGTTGCAGGTCCTGGAGAGCGACTATCTGAGTCGGGCAGGGTCACTCAGCCTCCAGCGAAAAAAGGCCGCCGAGAGACTCGAGTGCTCCATGGGCAGGGAGTTGGGGCAACTGGCCATGGAGAAAACCCGATTCCGGGTGGCTTTCTCCTCCGCTCCCGGCCGCGGCGGACAGGCCTCGTCCGGATCCGGGGTGCCAGGCGCCGCCAACGGGACCGACCTGATCGACTTTCTGATCAGCCCCAATCCGGGTGAAGACCTGAAGGCTCTGGCCAAGATCGCCTCGGGGGGAGAGGTCTCGAGGATCATGTTGGCCTTGAAAACCATTCGTTCCATCGATGACGGGGGGAAAACGCTGATCTTTGACGAGGTCGACAGCGGCATCGGTGGCCGGGCAGCCGACGTGGTCGGGCGCAAACTCAAGGTCCTCTCCAGGGCCAACCAGGTGTTGTGCGTGACCCATCTCCCGCAGATTGCCTCCTATGCCGACAACCATTTTCATATCGAGAAAAGAGTGGAGAAAGACCGGACGGTGACCCGGGTCATCCGGCTTGACCGGGAGAGCCGCATTCGCGAAATCGCCCGAATGATCAGCGGGGAACGGGTGACCGAGAATGTCCTGAAACATGCCGCCGAACTTCTGAACAGCGCTGCGAACTGAATACAGGTTAAGGCTCGACTTTGGGGGCAGGTTCCTGCATTCTTAGTGACGGTGCAGGCAGTCCCCGGGTGTGAACCGACCGGTTCCGTACCCATCGGCTTTCCCGATCCGGCCGGCATGAACGGCCCTCATTCACTATCGACGATGGCTCAAGGCAAGAAATTCTTTATCGAGACTTTCGGTTGTCAGATGAATCATCACGACTCCGAAAAAGTGGCAGGCACCCTTGTGAAGATGGGATACGCGCCCACCTCCGACGCTTCCGAGGCCGATCTGCTGCTGCTCAACACCTGCAATATCCGGGAGAAAGCCAACCAGAAGGTGTTCTCCCGCCTGGGGGCCGTCCGTCAGACCTATGGGGCCAAGTCCACCGCCAGGATCGGCCTTCTCGGCTGCATGGCCCAGATGGAGGGGGCCGCGATTTTCAAAAAGGCTCCCAAGGTAGACCTGGTGGTCGGATCCAGCAGCTACTCCTTCCTGCCCGAGCTGGTTTCCAGGCTGGAGCAGGGAGAGCAGCAGGTGATCGATGTGTCCCAGGACAGCGACCGCCTGTTCGAAACCGAGGCCGGCACCCGGGAGAGCCCCTACAAGGCCTTCGTCACCATTATGGAAGGGTGCAACCGCTTCTGCTCCTTCTGTGTCGTTCCCTACACGCGGGGACCCGAGCGCAGCCGCCCCGGCCGGCACGTTCTGTCCGAAGTGGAGGGCTTGTCCTCACGGGGTTTTCGGGAAGTCACCCTGCTCGGGCAGACGGTCAACTCCTGGCGGGACCCTCTGGGTGAAATCCCATCCTTTACCGACCTGCTGCGGCGGGTGGCGAGGATTGAGGGAATCCGACGTGTGCGCTTCACCTCCCCCCATCCGAGCGATTTTCAGTCCGACATCGTCGAGGTCATCGACACGGTCCCCGAGGTCTGCAACCAGATTCACCTGCCCTTGCAGTCGGGTTCCACTCCCGTCCTGCAGCGAATGAAGCGGGACTACACCCGCGAGCAATACCTGGAAAAGGTCGCCTTCCTGAAGCGCTCCAAGAGGGGAATCGCCCTCTCCACCGACATCATCGTGGGGTTCCCCGGAGAGACCCAGGAGCAGTTCGAGGAGACGCTCTCCATGGTGGAGGCGGTCGGATACGACTCCATGTTTTCCTTCAAGTTCTCTCCCCGTCCGGGGACCGAGGCTTTCGCATTCCGGGAGGTGATTCCCGAGGCGGAGAAGGGCCGCCGGCTCCAGGTGCTCCAGCAGTTTCAACGCAAGATACAACTCGAAAGACATGCCCGCCTGGTGGGGAAGGAATTCGAAGTCCTGGTCGATGGAACCAGCCGGAGGGACAGCCGGATGCTGGCGGGTCGAACGACTCAAAACAAGATCGTCAACTTCAGCGGTCCTCCCGAATTGCTGGGTCGGTTCGTGCCGGTGAGAGTAACCGATTATGCTCCCAACAGTTTGCGGGGAGAATTGCTGGGGTGCTAGACTGCATCCGGTGGGCGCAGTGGGACCCTGGGGACCGAGGAGCTCGAGAATGCAGATCGAAATGAAGATTCGCGGCTTGATGATGGATCCCGTCACCAACGTGCCCATTGTGATCTTGAAGGGTGCCGAGGGCAACGCTCTGCTGCCCATTTGGGTTGGCGTTTACGAGGCCAATGCCATCGCCCTGGAGATTGAAAAAATCTCCAGCCCGCGCCCCATGACCCACGATCTGCTGAGAAACATCCTGAACGGTTTGAGCTGTTCGGTGATGAAGGTGGTGGTGAACCAGCTCAAGGA
>JAPOZE010000248.1 GCA_026706225.1 Acidobacteriota bacterium | reverse complement strand
TCCGGCCCTGGTCGGCCGAGCCCCACACCAGGATTCCGGAGGGGTCCTTTTCTCCAGCGTCTTTGACGGCAACGAAGGTCCCGTCGCTCAGAATTTGAAAGGTGCCGACCATGTTTTCCGGACGCGGGCTGACCTCCCAGTTGCGCCCGCCATCCCGGGACCGGCACATCAGGGTATTCTGGTTGACGTAGAGGGTTCCGTCGGGGGCCCTGGCCAGTTCCACCGTCTGCACGTGGCCCCGGGGGTCGTGCGGCAGAAGGACTTTTTCGGCCGGAACCCGGTTCAAGGCGCCGCCGCGAGCATGCAGAACGTAGGATCCCGCTTGCATGTCCCGCATCTGTTGGGGAGAAAGGGTGACGCCCCCCAGCCACTCGGTGGACCGGAACCCCTGCTTGCCCTCTCCTTCGGATGAGACCCCGCCCCCTGCGCCGCCGGTCTGCGGCCCCCCGCAGGCCGCGACCCAGCCCAACTGGGTTGCGGCGGCTGCCTGGAGCGTTCGCCGCAGAAACTGCCTTCGTTCAATGCTCATTCCCGTCCCATTTATCTTCACTGGCGCCGTCCTTTCTGTCCCAATGCAAGATTTCGCTTTGGGCTCACGTAAACACTCAAGACAAATCCCTACCGAAATTGAATGACCTTGACAATGCCCTCGGTCCCGAAATCGAGATCTTCGAAGGGCTGGTACTCAACCGTCACCGGCCGGGGTTTCTGTTCGCCGCATCCAAGTTCGACCAGGCCGCCCTCCGGGCCCGAGACACTCACTGAGGCCGCATCCAGAATCGCCAGAGGCAGAACTCCCCCCTCGATCTGAAGATGCAAGCGGGCCCGATCTCCCAGGCAGTCCAGCCTGGAGAACAATCCTTGCACTTCCAGCCGACTCGGTGCCTTGAGGGCGCCGGGTACGCCGTCAGGCACGTTCACCGGTCGGTCGGGTTCCTCCCGGATCGGGGCGAAGGCTGTCGCCTCCGGCGCTTCGGCGGCCGCCAACGGTGGCGCTTCCTCCGGGGCATCTTCACTCCCCATGCCGAGCCATTCCAACAGCTCTTCCGCCAGATCCACCTCCTCGGAGGACCGCGCATACTTGCGGCAGAGAGCAGCCGCCTGGCGCGCGGCTTCAATCCTGCCCAGCCGGTGGTAGAGCTGGGCCACTGTCTGGTAGTGGTGAACGGCTTCCTCACGGCTGATCTGCTTGACCCGCATCAACTGGGCCAGGGCCATGCCGGCTTTTCCCTCCAACAGCAGAACCGAGCCCAACAAACGGTGCGCGTTATCGAAATCCGGCTTTAGAGCGATCGCCTTGCGCAACACCGGCTTGATGACTTCGGGTTCGGCATCGGCCTCCTGCAGCAGCAGCGCGTAGTCGTAGTGGAGCCGGGGATTGGCTGCCTCCAGTTCGACCGCCCTGGCGAAATGCCGCCGAGCCGAGTCCCCATCCCCCGAATAGCTGGCCAGATAGCCGAGCGCTTCCGGAATCCGCCAGTCCCCGGGATCCTGCCGGGCCAGGTCGCGGTAGATTTCCAGGGCTTGCTCCCGCCTGTTCAATCCAACCAGCAGGCCGGCTTGGACCAGACTGACTTCGGTGGCGGTTGCCGGCTGGACCTTGGGCATTTCGACAGACTTGTCCAGGCGAATCTCATAGACCGTTGTGGGGAGGCGCTTGCGGACCACATAGCGCTTGAAGTCGCTCTCGACCTGGTCGAGAGTCTTTCCGTATACCCATCGAAAAGCCTCTTCGCCAGTGTCGCCGTCTACCCCCTTGAGAAAGTCGGCAAACCGTTCCCGATATTGATTTGAGAGGCAGAGCATGTGGGTGAGCGCCCAGCTCTGAGCGTAGAAGACCTTGGTGCGGTCGCTCTCATCAAAATGAGGAGAGTCGTAGTCGACCGATATCAATTCCCTGATCGGCAGCCACTTCCTGTCCCCAAGCAAACGAGCGGGCTTTCCAAAGGTCACCTGTTTCCCTTGCGGTTCCAGCGTGGAATAGAGCTCGGCCAGGCCCTCGTTCAACCAGACGGGAATTTCCGCTCCGGAGTGTTTCACCAGCAGGTGGACGTACTCGTGAACCGCTGCATTCTTGGTCTGGCGGTTCGGCGTGCCCATCACGATCAGGTCCCGCTTCGGGCTGGACATGTAGAAGGCTGACGCTGCCTTGTAGGGCCGGTAGGGGTCAAATTCCTTGGGGGAGCGAAACCGGATAATGCGGACGGGGGAAGTAGGCACTTCGCCCACGCTGCCGGTCTTGAGGAAAAAGTCTCTGACCTGCTCGAAATAGAGAATGGTCCGGCGTCCGCTTCTCTCCCCGGCATTGGTGAACAGCTCGAAGTGCGGCGATTCGATGCGGACCCAGTCCGGTGAGGCCATGGCGTCGCCGGTGGCAACCAGCAGGATGGAGACAAGAACAAGCCCCTGGATTTTCATGGCGCCGATGCTCCCGGAAATCCCCTTACAACTCCCAACTTAGCGGTGGTTTCTCATCCAGTAGACTGTCGATGGCGGTCGAGCCGGCGCGCGTGCGGATCTCGACTTCGTAGAGGCGCGTCTGACCCGGTTCCAGCCACTGTGCGGCCAGCGGATGGTGGTCCTGGTCCTTGCCCCAGAGGGAGCCGCTGAAGGGCTCCAGAGCGGAGACGTAGGAACCGCCGGGAGCATAGTGCTGCCAGTTGGCCAGCCGGGGCAGTTGTCGAACCGGATAGCAGAGCTCCACGGCCAGGCCGAGTCCCCGGTTGGCCACTGCACAGTGGGCCAGACCCTCGGCATCGCCGGCGATATCCAGGATCAGGCCCCGGGAGCCGCAGGCGGCGTGCTCGGGGAGCGGTTCGGGCACCGTCAGGTAGCCCTGGAGGTCGCTGTCCGATCGGGAGAGATCGGCCATGGACATGTCGGCGTTCATCTGCCAGCCTCCGTTGACCCGTCCGCCGTAAACCAGTTGCGACCCTGTGTCCAGCAGGGGATAGCCCAGGTTCACGTGGTACAACCAGTTGTGGGCGACGGTGGAGTTTCCAAGGTTGGCCACTTCGTCCCGCAGTCGAATGACGGGCTTACCCAGACGGCAGGCGATCCGCCTGCGGACTTCAACCACCGGCCCGTACATCTGGGTGTCGCGAATCACCAGTCCCAGGCGCATGTCGAGGTCGCCGCGGCCGGGATCGGGGTTCTTCAATTCGAGCAGCGCCGCCGGGGTATTGGTGTGCTGGCCGTGCAGGGCCAGCTTGAGGCCGTCCTCCTCTCGCCCGGGTCCGATGTAGCGGGGGCCGCAGGAGGTGAGGAGCCCTCCCGGCCAGGCGGCCAGCCAGTCCTCGTCGCGGTGGAGAGGCTGCCGCGGCGGGCGGTAGCCGTTGGGAGTCAGGTAGGCCAGGCTGTGGCTTCCGTAGAAAGCCTCCACGATGTCGCCGCCGCGATCCAGCGCCACCGTGAAACGCAGGCCTGAACCCGTATTCACCATCGCCACCCGGCACCCGGGGGCGCCGCCGGCGTCGGGCCAGTCGAAGGTGGCTGTCCGGATGCCGCCCACCTGGTGGATGAGCTCGAACTTGTTGGCGTCGAAGGCGATTGGAGTGTCCTGGCTCATCAACAACGGCCCCTGTTCACACGCTGCTAGCGTTTACTCTTCAAGTAATCCCACAGCTCCGCCGCCTGCCGGGTGAGGTGGGGGACGTCGCTGCCGATGATATAGCGCTGTCTCGCCAGGCGTCCGGCCTCGGTTCGAATCCGCCGCAGGTAGTCGTCCCGGCTCGGATAACGCTCGGGGATGGAGAGACGGGGGTCTCCCGCCTGCAGCCGTTCCCGCCGGGTTCCGGGAAAGGGGATAAAAGATCCCACCATGCTGTAGAGCTCTGCCGGCGAGCCGATGTCGGGATGCCGGAGGTTCCACCCGGTATAGGTGGCCAGGGGCACTTGGACGACGGGAAGGCGGATGCCGGCAAGCTCGTTGCCGTCCCGGTCCACCTGGAGAACCAGCGGCCTGAAGGCCCCTCCCACCCGGGGCGGCTGCCGGGTCACAATCCCCCTGGTCCGGAAATCGGGGCCGTAGTCGAGGCGGTAGGGCTGCATCATCCTGACGGGAAGCCGGACGCCGGGAATCCTGGGGAAGCTCATGTGATCCAGGGGCACCAGCTCTCCCTTGGAAATTCGGGGATACTGCGAGGGAGGCGGTTGCCGGTCCTCGGCCAGCCAGGCCTGCAGGGCCAGCAGCAGAGCCCGCATGGGCCAGCGAAAATCGTTGGGATTGGGCAGGTTGGCGGTGCTCCTCCTTCGGGGCGGAAAGGAGGCGGGGCCGTGCTGGGTGCCGGCGAAGACATAAACCCGGGTGTTTGGGGCCAGCGACACATCCCGGGCGCCGTCGAGGCTGGTGTGAATCAGGGAAGCGGCCCTCCCGTAGTATTCGTAAGAGGCGTTGGTGTAGAAGATCTTCGGGGTTGATTCCTGCCGCATGCTGCGGTCCAGCACCCCTTCGTTGAGGCCTCTTTCACGGTCGGGCAGCGGAAGGTCGGCAAAGGGGTAGATGACCGTGGGATAGAAGGTGTTCATGAAGGAGTGGGCGTCCCGGGAGGGCTGGGCGAAGCGGTGGTTGAAGCTGCCCCGGCTGGCGCCGGCCACGTGGGAGATGACGCCGTCGAAGACCGGGCGCCGATCCTCGTCCTGGTTGAACCCGTAATAGAGAAAGGTTCGAAGGAAGCGCCCGCTTTGAGATGTCCCGAAGCCGATGGCTCTCCGCAGGCCGGATCCCATTCCCCGTGCCGAGCTGCCCTCCTCGAAAGCTCCGCCATACTTCAGGAATGCGATGAAGTCGCGGGTGGCCGCCGGGCCCAATCCCACCAGTGTCGGATTCTCGGCCGCATAAACCAACTCGTAGATTCGCCCCGGTTCGAATCCCGAGGCCATGAAGACCTGTCCGCTGCTGGGGACCAGTTTTCCATTTTCCTCCCGGGCCAGGCGCCACTGGTTGCGCGGCACGATCTTCCTGGGTCCGTCGGTCAGGTCTCTGACCGTCAGCTTCAGGTCGGGGTCATCGGGATCGATGGCGGGATAGGCGGGATCCATGTTCCGGTCGGCCAGGGGGAAGCTCAGAATCTTGGATTCGGGAACGAACTCGGCCCGCACCAGCCCCCGGATGGGTGTCGAGCCCTGCCTGGCCACCGGCGCGTGCAGCCTCAGACGGTTGGAGACCCGGGGGACGTCGAACTGCCAGCCCAGCCAGGCCAGGCTGAAGCCGTGGTCCAGCGGCAGCGCGTCTCCGAACTCCGTCGGGGTGGTCAGTTCCCGAGACGAAGTCGCCCGGCTGAACATGCCCAGCATCCCTTTGCGGCCTCGATTGCAGACCTCGTAGAGGACGGTCCCGTTTCCCTTGCCGGGACGGGTGGGTCGGATGAGATAAAAGTCGGAGGAGAACTCCACTTTGCCTCGCCGGTTGCGAGGCGCCAGGTCGATGTCGCAGATGATCCGGTTCTGCTCCAGGCTGGGGTCGACTTCGAAGAATACCCTTCCGTGGATCTTCTCGTAGGTGCCCGCCGCTCCGAAACTGCGTCCGTGCAGAACCTCTGACCGGCCCTGCACTTCCACGCCGACCACCGCCGCAACAGCCAACTGTCCCAGAAGCAGCCACAAACCGAGTACGCGGAGAGCCATGCCGTGATCTTAGTACAGCCGCCGGACTCTTTCCATCGCTTTCGGATCAGCGCCGAGGGCCGCCGTAAGGGAAGATGAACCACGAATGGACACGTCGGGTGGGACTTGGCGAAAAATGCTGTCTCACCACAAAAGGCACAAAAGTCACAAAAAGCACAAAAGTCATAATTTGTGTTTTTGTGCCTCTTGTGGCCATTCCCGGTAAACGTGCCGCTACCGAATATTGCAGAAGGCTCAACTCATCAATCGGATTATTGGTGTCCATTCGTGTCCATTCGTGGTCCGTCGTTCCCCTTCGTGAATCTTCGTGTTCCTTCGTGGATGACTCTATTCCTCTTCTTGGTTATTGCCTCAACCGTTTAGGTAAGCTGCTCCTGCGGATCAGGGTTGGACTTTTGGGTCGGGTTGGAGACAATAGAGGGCCCATGAGCAAATCCGTGTTTCTGCACCTGTTGCTGGCGGCGCTGGTGGCCGGCTGTGCCTCGGACCCGGACCTGCCGGCGTCTCCCGATGATCGGGTGGCCGCTCTGAAGGAGCGAGTCCGGGAACTCTACCAGCAAGCCCGGGAGTCGGGGCAGCAGGTCCCCAAGGATGCCCTGGAGTGGGCCCAACAGGATCTGCGCCGTATCGGCGACTGGGAATACAAGATTGTGGACCTGCCGCGGGAAGGCGCCCAATCCCACCAGGCACGGCTCAATGAACTGGGCTCCGAGCGCTGGGAAGCATTCTGGATGGAACCTGCCGGGGACGGCATCCGGGTCTACCTGAAGCGCCGCTCCAAGAGCTGGCTGGAGAGACTTCCTCTCTCGGAGTTGCGGCGGTTCTTGCCCACCGGCGGAGGTGGTGCGGAATAGTCGAAAGTCGTTCCGCCGAAGAGGGGTCTCGGGAGGCGGGGAATAGCGCTGGAGGCGCACTCGGGCGGCAGGTCCACGAAAAGAGGTTCCCGCCATGCGGCGAGCGAATTGAAGGAGACTTTGCAATGGCACGATTCTGGTTCGGGATGGGCTGCTTGATGGTGGGTCTGGCGGTGGCTGCCGGCGCGTTTGGCGCCCATGTCCTCAAGCAGCGCCTTACCGCCGATCTACTGGCGATATTTGAGACCGGCGTCCGCTACCAGATTGTCCATGGCCTGGGATTGGTGGCGCTGGCCCTGGCCATGGACCGGTGGGGCGGCGCCGTGTTCCAGTGGTCCGGCGGCCTCTGGTTGGCCGGCATCGTTCTTTTTTCCGGAAGTCTCTACGCGTTGAGCCTCACCGGAGTTCGAGGCCTGGGAGCCATTACCCCTTTAGGAGGCCTGTGCTTCCTGGTGGGATGGGGCTTGCTTGTCTGGGAGGCCTGGAGGAAGCTGAGTTGAGTGCTGGCCCGGTGCTGTCCCTGTTCGGGTGTGGTTCTTGATAGGGTGCGAGCATGGCAAGAAGCAGCGCCGCTACGGTTGAAGAGTACCTGCAGGAGCTTCCCGAGGAGCGTGCGGAGACCCTGAGGGCCGTGCGCCGGGTGATCCTGCAACATCTGCCGCCGGGTTACGTCGAAACCATGAACTGGGGCATGATCTGCTACGAGGTTCCGCTGGCGCGCTGTCCCGATACCTACAACAAGCAGCCCCTGATGTTTGCCGGACTGGCTTCGCAAAAGCACCATATGGGGCTCTACCTGATGTGCGTCTACAGCCACCAGGGCTCCAGGGCGGAGTTTGAAGAGAAGTTCAGGGCCAGCGGCAAGAAACTGGATATGGGCAAGTCCTGCGTGCGCTTCA
>JAPOZE010000111.1 GCA_026706225.1 Acidobacteriota bacterium | reverse complement strand
TTTGACTGCGTCATGATGGTCACGGGCGGGACAAGCGGTTCCCCGATTACCGATGCCGAGTTCATGGTCAGCGCCGACATGCCCTCCATGCCGGGCGCTCACAACGTCAAACCCGTTCCGGCGTTACCTCGGGACCAGCCGGGCATGTACGAGGCACGCATCCATCTCGAAATGCTTGGAGAATGGGCTGTAAAGCTCGATTTCACCAAGCCCGACCGTGACCGTGTCGTCAAGAAACTCCGGTTTGAGGGCATTGGGGAACACGGGAAAGGCACCGGTCATGACGCGGACAAGTCGGGGCAAACGGAGGCAGGTTCAGAGTGACACAAACAACGGCTGACAATTCCCGCTAGGCGACTGGACTGAGGTCGAGGAGAACTGGAGCGGGTGCAAAGCCGTATCTGTGCTGCCCAGGTCAGCGCCTGAACCCGGGGCGGTGCCGGAGTTGCCTTTCTCTGCAGATGCGCCGTCTTCCAGGCCGGGAACCGGTAAGACCACGCTGACTCCACCAGAACCCGGCGAACGTGGCTGGTGCCGGTCTTCGTGATCGCGCCCTGCAAACGCCGGGGTCCCGAGCCGTGCTCGCTCGGAACCAGGCCGAGGAAACTTATCAGTCGCTGCGTCTGTCGAACCGGGACCTCGAAACGCAGCCTCTCAAGCCAACGGAAGTGCGGATGCGTCCACCGACATCGTCCGGAATACACCTGCTCATGGCGATGAATGAACGCTCCCTGGCGCAGCCGGGCCTTCAACTCCATCACCTTCATGTCCTCGCGAACTCGGCGCGGGCACGGCTCGGGACCAGCTTCGCCTCCTGCTCTTCGCCCGGAACCCACACCGGGCCAAGGTCCCTCAATTGATGCAGACGCGCCGGCTTCACCGCATCACGGCGGTCCGTCTTCACACGCTCGCTGCCTGCGCGCGGGAACCGGCTCGGCGCCACACCCAAGCAGTCGTGGCCTGTCTCCGCGATCTTGCTATAGACACCATATCCGCGCAGACCCGCCTCATGGAAAAACTCGACGCTTGGCCAATTGGCAACCAAAGTTGTCGCATGATCGAAGTAATCCGGAGGAGCGTCTTTGAAGAGAGGCTGTCCGGTTTGCGCGATCGGTGTCCAGAAGATGGCGCACATTTCCCGCGGAATCAGCGAGCGCGTGAACTTGAATACGCAGTAAACTGGCACTTCTCTCTCGAGAACATTGTCGCGGCCAATGACCGTGGCGCCGCCGCTTTGGAACGCATGGAAATGCCGCAGATCTACCGGCGGTCGCGCAAGACGCTCCATACGTTGAGAGACGAAATGAAAATTTGAAGTTCGCAAACATTTTCTCAACGCCAGCTACTCATTCAAGCACTTTGGCCATGCGCGGGGCGACAGCGCCTACACCTTCTTCGATGAACGCAACTTCCTTTGGTACTCGCTGGTGTTCAGCGCGGCCGAGCGCGAGAGTGCCAATGTCATCGACGGACTGATGCACAACGATGTCGTCCAGAGCGACATCCATCCCACCGATGAGCATGGCTAAATGGAAGCAATCTTCTGCGTCACGTATCTGCTCAGGATATTCTATGCACCGAGGTTCAAGGACCTGAAGAAGTACAACCTCTACCAGTTTCGGAGCAGCAGGGACGAGGAAGCCGAATGGGCGATCGTGCCGGCGGAATATGTCAAAGAGAAGGTCGTGCGGGCGTCTCGGGATGACCTGCTGCGCCCTTGTGGCGACCATCAGGCTGAAAGAAGCAACGGCTTCGAAGATCTCCGGCGCCTGAACTCATACTCCAGGTAGCGGAGGGCATTTCAGAGAAATACGAACTTCCTTGTGGGACCTTTGGTATCTATGTTGGGTTTACAATATGGCAATGAAATCGAAGCAACCATATGGAGAATCCGGATTTGTTGCAACGACCCGCCTGGCTTGGATTGCAACCAGTAAGTGAGTTCGTTTGCGCATAGATTCTTTTGCGTACTCGAAGATGCCACTTTGTGGCGTCCATTGGACTCTGGAGATTCTCTGCCACACCATTCGGATCCGGCCAGGTTTGATACGGAAAATCCTTCCCGGTTGCTTCTTCCCCGCCGGACAAACGCCAAAGCCGACACCTGATGAACCTGTGCCTTCTGACCGATCCCTGGATTCCCGCAATTCGGAACGGGGAGACTGTCACAATACGGCCGGACCAGATAGCGGAAAGGGGCATCACGCGGCTCGCCTGGCCGCGGCCGGATTTCAACCTCGCCTGCATTGAGCTTCTGATCGGGCTGGTCTCGATGGCATACCCGCCGGAGGACGATGCCGACTGGCATGGGCGTCTGAACCAACCCGAAACCGAACGGCTTCGCGAGAAACTGACACAATTTGCCCCGTATTTTCTGTTGGGTGGAGCCGGACCGCGTTTTCTGCAGGACCTTGAGGCGTTCGAGCACGAGGCCAAACCCTCCGACATCAAGCCGGTGGACATGCTTTACATCGATTCCGCCGGTCGCTTGACCGTGGCCAAGAACGCCGACCTGATGGTCAAGCGGGATCGCTTCACAGCTCTTGCACAAGCGGATGCGGCGATGGCGCTCTATACGCTGCAGGCGTTTGCGCCCAGCGGCGGCGGCGGTAACCGGACCTCCATGCGCGGTGGTGGGCCGATGATAACGCTTATCCAGCCTCTCGCCGAGGAACAAGACCCTCGCCCGCTTTGGCGCCTTGTCTTTTCCAACGTGCTTCCCGGGCCTCCGCTTTCCGCGATTGATGCACGCGTGGCACTACCCTGGCTTCGACCGACGCATACTTCGGAAAAGGGCCAGGTCCTTTTGCGTGACGCCACACACCCGCTTGAAGCATTCTTCGGCATGCCGCGACGGTTGCGGCTGGTGCTCAGGGACGATTTGGTCACGGGTGTCGTGCAGAGGCCCCACGGGACCAATTACGCAGGCTGGGAACACCCGCTGACGCCACACTACCGGCGCAGGGAAGACGACCAGGAATGGTTGCCTGTCCATCCGAACGCGGGTCGTCTCAGCTACCGGAACTGGCGGGGGATTACCATGCAATCCGACCGGGGTGGAAAGGGAACCCGACGAGTCTCCGAAACCATTCGGGTGTACACTAGTCGTCCCCGGGTACGGGAGTACGAACTCCTGGTTGGCGGCTGGGCAATGGACAAAATGAAGCCGGTCAACTTCTCGCTCGACACCTACCCCGGGTTTCCAGGCCTGGACGAGAATGGACAGGATCGGGTTCGCGGCCTGCTCGACGCGGCAAACACCTCCGCGGGCGTCCTCCGTACAGCGCTCAAGGAAGCCTGCCTGCTCGAAGGCTCAGCCCTTGATGCGGTGGTCGAAGCCTACTTTGCCGCGACCGAAGAAGCATTCGGCATTTCGGTCCAAGGTATTGCCGGTGAAACGGGCATCGAAGTCGAACAGGCTTGGCACCGGACATTGAGAGACACAGCCGTGCACATGTTCGACGAACGGGTTTTCAGCGGTCTCGCCGAACACGATATTGCAAGGATCGAAAAACGAGTCGTTTCCAAGCGCAACCTGTTGGGAGCGCTGGCGAAGCAGGTTCGCACCGCGTTAAACCTCCCCGTGCCCGGAAAAACGGAGAAACAGGTATGACGGAGAAAGGTAGCATCGGTGAGATTGTCATCACGTGGTACAGGTCTTCCCTGCACCAGAACAGTGGAGCTGCGCGGACGGCCCGCGCGCGTCTGAAGCGTTGCATCTCGCCTGCCGAAGCGCTCGCGGTAGCTGAAACACATGAACTGAACACGCTGCTGAAAAGATATGGCGAAAGGCCCTCGGTGGACCAGCTTGCCCTTCTTGCGATAATTTTCGCCAGGCTCAGGTCCGTCAACGGCGAAAAGCTTGCCGCTAAGTTCGGCACCAGGACCATGAAGGACGGACCCCGCAAACTCAGGGAACTTCGTTTTCAGGCGCTAATCCGCGTTCGAACGCGACGCGACCTGATTGCCCCGCTCCGCCGTGCGCTCGCGGTTTTGGGGCCCGATCCGTCGTGCAATGGGCGGGCCTTGGCCGAGGACCTCTACTTCTGGAACGACAGGGTTCGGAGCGCCTGGTGCTTCCAGTACTTCGGTGCAGAGTTCGCAGCGACCAATCAAGGAGAATCCGTTCAATGACATGCTTCATACAGCTGCACTTCCTGACCGTGTATCCGCCCTCGAATCCCAACCGGGACGAAATGGGCCGCCCGAAGTCCGCCGTATACGGTGGCGTTCACCGGCTTCGTCTGTCCTCGCAATCGCTGAAGCGGGCAGCCCGCCTGTCGCCGGCCATGTCCGAAGCGTTGAAAGGCAACATGGGTGAACGGACACAGCGCATGGGTGATGAACTGGTCGAACACTTGCGCCAACGTGGCGCCGACGACGAGGAAGCCCGGAAAATCGCGGAACAGGTGGCGGAAGTGTTCGGAAAGATCGATCTGGCCGCCGCGAAGAGAAATCCCCCCCGGGTTCGCATCAGGCAATTGGCATTCATTTCGCCGGAAGAACGGCATGCAGCCCAAGACATGGCGGAGCGTGCCCTTGCCGGTGAATCCCTCGAAAAGGAAGCCCGAGACCGTGGCAAGGATATCCTGCGCACTGCCGACGGTGCAGTAGACCTCGCCATGTTCGGGCGCATGCTGGCCGATGCTCCAGACTTCAATCGCGAGGCGGCAGTACAGGTATCTCACGCCATAACGACACACAGGGCAGAGGCGGAGGACGACTATTACACAGCCGCCGACGATCTCAAGAGTCCGGCAGAGGATGTAGGTGCGGGTTTTATCGGCGAAGCCGGATTCGGATCCGGTGTGTATTACCTCTACGTGTGCGTTGACACGGGTCGGTTGGTGGAGAATCTCGCCTGCGACCGTGCCTTAGCGAGCCGGGCACTGGAGGCCGTTACCGAAGCCTTCGCGACCGCAAGTCCTTCCGGCAAGCGAAACAGCTACAGCCACCACACCCGGGCGTCCTTCATTCGTGCCGAGGCCGGTAGCCAGCAGCCGAGAAGCCTGGCGGCGGCGTTTCTCAGACCTGTTACCGGAGAGGACCTTCTGGGAGAATCCATTTGCCGGCTCAGGAAGACAGCCGCGGCCATTGACAAGGCGTACGGTCCTTCCGTCGACAGCCTGGTCGAGATGGACCTGGTCGGCGGAACCGGCACCCTGGTCGACATCAAGGCATTCGTGTCCGGGCAATTAGACAATGCGTGAGCACCTGGTCTTCCTCCTGTCCGCGCCGATGGCTTCGTTCGGCAGTTATGCCGGGCATGAACGCCGGGGCAGCGGCTTGGTCCCGCTGCGTTCGGCAGTACTTGGACTGATGGGAGCGGCACTCGGAATCGACCGGAAAAATACCGAGGACCAGACGGCACTTCGCGCGTATTCGGTGGCTGTTCAATCGTTTCAGCGTTCGGTTGCGCTACGCGACTACCACACGGTGCAAACCGTTCCGACTTCCGGGGCCAAGCGGCCGCCAACCCGGAAACGGGCGCTTGAACACGTCGCAGGCGATGCCAACACGGTGATCACCATACGCGATTACCGCTGCGACGTTCTGGTCGGAGTTGCGGTTTGGGGCGATGGCCCCTGGGACTTGAAAGATCTTGCCGCCCGCCTCCGGCGCCCGGAGTTTCCGCTCTATCTCGGGCGCAAGTCATGCCCGCTGGCAAGTCCTCTCAATCCTGTTGTGACATCTGCCGCGGGGCCGGCCGAAGCCCTGGCCTGCATCGAGGTTCCCGAATGGTTGCGTTTCGAGGGATTGTCCGAACAGGACCGCCTGCGGTTCCCTGTCCATTCCGACCCCATCGATAAACTTGCTCCTCCGTCGTCGAGTGAGCAAGTGCCGGGCGAGCCGCTCGACCGGCAGGCCTGGACTTTTGGCGAGTGCGCCGTCTGGCTTCTGGATGCTCACCCGGTGGAACATCGAGACGATGGTGGCGAAGCATGACACACTACTTGACTCGGGCTGTGCTCGACCGGCAAGCGCCGGAACATGCGCTCCGGCCATTGCTCGATCCAACAGACAGAACAGCGACTCTCGATGCCCATCGCCGACTGATGTGGACACTCTTTCCCGGCCGCGATGCGAAACGGGACTTCCTTTGGCGTGCCGACGGCAAGGGAAAGTTCCTGGTCGTATCGACCCGAAAACCGCAATGCTCGCGCCTGTTCAAACCACTTGAATCCAAGCCATACGCACCGGTCTTGGCAGTGGGCGATCGGCTTGCGTTCGTGCTGCGAGCCAATGCCACCAAGGATCGGCGTTCCGGGCCGGGAGGCGGCGTGGTTTCGGGAAACGGACGAAAACCGCGCCGGGATCGGCGTGTCGATATCGTCATGCACACGATGCAGGAACACGGCCTCAGGGGGAGGATCGCCGGCAGCAATTCCCGCGCGGCCCGGCGCATGGAAATCGCCGACGAAGCTGCACGGTCCTGGATTGCCAGCCAAGGTGATCGCCATGGGTTCCAGGTTGAATTCGACACATTCGCGGTCGAGGACTACCGGGTTTCCAAGTTTAAGCGCCGTGATGGCGGGCAGGCGACTTTCGGGGTGCTCGATCTCAAGGGACTTCTCACCGTCCGCGATCCGAAAATGTTCACCAGCATGTTGTTTTCAGGTTTGGGCCGTGCCAGGGCTTTCGGGTGCGGCCTGATGCTGGTGCGCCGCACATAATTTTTGACTCGAGCCGATATCGCTCCCTGGATCGTCGTGCTCAAGGAAAAGAGCGGCCCTGGTGTTCGTCGAACGGTGGGGAAATAGTGTCCGTGCCTTTTGTTCAAGGGTACACAATGCTTCTGCTGGGTCAATCGTGGGTGATCCGCCAGGTCGCCATGTTTCCACCGAATCCTGCAGACCTGGGGTCGCACTACCAGTCCGTTTTGCCAGTGTATTCTCAAGTTTCGAAACGCGGTCTTCAGCTGTTGCCACTTCAGCCACTCCCCATGAAATGAACGTTCGTCCTGCCCGGAACGCATTCTGAAGGATGCGTATGTGTAGCAACCTGCATTCATAATCGCTTTGACCTGCAATCATCCGCGATTCTCGGCCCGAATTAAGTGCGTCTATCGATGGGGTCAAACCCGGATTATTTGCGAACGAACCCAGATTACTTGCAACCAGCCCGCAATCATCGGGCTGAACCCACTTTATCTGCGAACAGATCGATACGGAACAAACCATACCCAGGACGTAGGGCTGAAAGGATCGGTAGACAGTCTCAAGCTGCTACAGCTTCAGGTGACGACGGCGGAAGTTAACGTGCGCATCTACTGTAGCTCAGGATGTCGGCGTTCAAGGAAACGGCTGGGTTTTCCCCACGGAAACCGAGGCGGAGGCCAATCACTGGCTGAGGAACTTCATCAACATGTACAACGACAAGCCTCATCGCCGCGAGCCGCATAGCCGGATTGAGGATTGGGTG
>JAPOZE010000164.1:5003-7465 GCA_026706225.1 Acidobacteriota bacterium | reverse complement strand
GAAAAACCCCGCAATCGCTTCCGTCCGGGAAAGCTCGAAAAGGTGGCCGATACCGAGCCATTCAGTCATGAGCGTATTTGCAACGATGGGAAGAATCGAAAGAACAGGGCTACTTTTCCGGGATGCAGCCCAGTCTCGTAAACGGAATCAGCTTCGGCACCGAGGCCTGGTACTTGCTGTAGGCGGGGTATTTTTCGCCGGAAATCTGCTCTGCGAGTCGTGTGGAGCCTTGAAAAACCAGAATCAACAGAACGCACCCCAGCCCCGTCCAGTGCCAGAACTGGCCTGATGCGGAGATGGCGAACACGTAAAACGTGACCCACATCCCCATCTCACAGAAATAGCTGGGATGGCGGCTGAATCGAAACAGGCCGCTGTCGATGAACGGCCGCTCTACTTCGATCCCCTCTTGAATCAGACGTTTCTTGTTCTGCTGAAACTGCCACATCTGAGCATCAGCGATACTCTCAAAGGTCAGCAATACCAGGAACACCTGGATGGCGACGAAATCCAGCCAGCCCAGGGGGCGCTCGGCATACACCCAGGCCTGATAAATGGGCGAGGTGAACAACCACACAATAGCCATCTGGCCGATTGCGACGACCACTACGTTCATCAACTGAAATTGCAGGCCGCTCATCTGTTTTCTGAGATAGACCCACCGATAGTCTTCGCCGCCGATCCAGTACCCTCCCTTGAGGGCATAGTTGAAGGTCAATCGTACCGCCCACATGGTCGCCAGCACGGTCATGACGTTGACGCGCACCGATTGAAACTCCAGATCAGAAGCAACGATCAAACAGTAAACCGCCGGAACAACCGACCACAGCCGGTCCACCCAGGAATACTCCCTCGTGAGGATCGAAAGCACCCAGCAGGCAATGGCCAGAACGATGCACAGATCAAGCGCGACACCGTACGGGGTGCCTACGAGCGGGTGGTCGATAAAGTTGAGGAAGTTCATATCGACTATGAAGTGGCGGCGGGCTTCAGGTACGTGAGTCTTCCTCGAGGATGCCCGACAAAACGACTGGCGCACGGTCCGGGAATTGGGCAACCAGGGAAAGGTTCCCTCCCATCGCTTCTACGGTCTCCCGCAGCGTGGACAACAACAGATCACTGCGCTTCTCGAGCCGCGAGACGCCATCCTGCGTGATTCCAAGCCGACTCGCCAAGCGTACCTGCGTGAGCTTGCGGGCCTTGCGAAGCTCGCGTAGAGTCATTTCCTCTGCAATCAACTCCGTAGCGCGCACCTCCACCTTTTTGCGCTGAGTGGTGCTCAGCTTCCTGATTTTGTCGTCTACGTTCACAGCCATGATTTCTTTCCCTTCTTCTTCAAACGGTCCAGATGGGCCTCGAAACGCTCATCGGCCTTGCGAACCAGCCTGCGGTAGAACCGCTTTTCACTACTCCCTGACTTGTCCCCTGCGACCAGCAGGATCGCCTCCCGTTTGGTGTCGAAGGCGAAGGCCACTCTCCATTCGCCGTCCGCCGCACTGAACCGAAGCTCCTTCATGTTCGCGTGGCGGGAACCCTTCAGCGTGTCGACCCGAGGCCGCCCCAATTGCGGCCCGAACCGCTGCAGAAGCCGCGACATCGCCAGAATCTCCGTCCGGACGTCGTCGTGCAGATCGTCGAACTCCGGCTCAAATTCATCACCAATCGCAACTATCCAGCCCACGTTAAAAGTATGTTATACACTACATATGATTTCAAATACATATTATAGTGCTTTGAATTTATTCCGACACTAGGACAATACCTTCAAATTGTTGAATATGAAGAAGATATCGTTGAGTTCCCAGCAGCCGACGCACTCAGGCAGGACCATTGTGCCGCCCTTGGAAACGCCGCAAGGCGGGGCCGCGAGCCCCTCGACGATCATGAATGCTGTTCAGATCCTGACAGGGATGGCAGGATCCTCGTTACGGAGGGAGAAACGCCGATCCTGAAGTATCGGAGCCTATTCCAACCGGCAGCCCCCAGCCTGCCCGCATCGCCTCCCTGCAAAGGAACTACCCCATTCGAAGTAGACGCCCCTCTGCCGGCGGCTGGTGCTGCACCGCGCCTCACGGCTTGATCAGCACAACCCCTTCCTTTTCGATCCGGGCGAACATCTTGCGGTATTCTTCCGAGCCGTCGTCGTCCCAGTATTCGGTGGTGAGGGGGGAGTCGTAGCTCATGGGGATGAGGCGCCAGCGGTCGGGGCGCACCATGAAGAGGGACCGCTCGGGATCGGCGATGTTGTACATGCGGGTGCCGTCGGTAAAGCGGGTCTTGATGATCCACTTGGGTTGCTCGGGGAGTTGCAGCTTTTCCAGCCGTTCCAACTCGGCCCGGTCCAGGGTCACCCCCAGTCCGGGGCGTTCCGGAACTTTGACGAATCCATTGACCGGATCGAGCCGCTCCTTGACCACGTCCGACTTCTTGCTCTCCGAGGTGTTGACGAAGTGGAAGCTGGC
>JAPOZE010000164.1:2882-4210 GCA_026706225.1 Acidobacteriota bacterium | reverse complement strand
CAGTCCACGAACTCCTCGGTGATGTTGTGGACCTCGATGTCGGTGACCCGGATGGATCCATGCCGGGACTCGGCCTCCTTTTTGGCCGCCCACACCGGCTTCCAGCCGTTCAAGAGAAGGGCGGCGCCAACGCCCGCAAAAAAACCGCGGCGGGTTAGAGTGCCGGTCTCGGCTTCAGGATTTCTTCCGGAAGAGTTGGAAAAGGGCATGGCCGACTCCATTTTTTTGACGAAAGCTGAAAGGAGCACTCATTATAGGCAGGTTTGCGCCAAGATGTCACAGTGGCCGAACTTCAACCGCATACAGATCAGATTTTATAACGCAAGTCTTCAGGCACAATGCCCAACAAGCTACCCGTGAGACTCCTGACGGCATCGGTCCTGCTGGTGTTCCTGCTCAAGGCGATTTCGGTCGGAGCCGGCGCGGCAGAGATCAAGATCGCATCCTGGAACATCTACTGGCTCACCGCGGAGGACCCGGATCATCACAGGCGCAAGGCCGGTGATTACGCCAGGTTGGCCGCATACGCTAACGATTTGGACGCGGACGTCATCGCCTTGCAGGAAGTCGATACGGGCTTTGTCCGGAAGGTGTTTCCGCCACAGCAGTACCGCATTGAACTGTCGCACCGTGAGGACACCAGGCAACGCACCGGCTTCGCCATCCGCAGGGGTATCCGATACCGGCGCCTGCCCGATTATCGAGAGCTGAGCACGAAATGGGGATTGCGCTACGGCACGGTGATCGAGTTGGAGGCGGGTGGCAGGAAGATAGACCTGATGTCGGTGCACCTGAAGTCCGGCTGCTTCGACCGGAACCTGGACCGCCCCATCACCGAGAGCTGTCACGAGCTCAAGTCCCAGGTGAGGCCGCTCGAGTCATGGATCGACCGGCGCTTGGAACGGGGGCGGGCCTTCGTTCTGCTGGGTGACTTCAACCGGCGCATGGACCGGCGGAGCGACGATCTCTGGCGTTTCTTTGCCGATGGAAATCCAAAGCCGATTTACCGGGTCAACGCCGGCGAGAAGCCCAGGTGTTGGAACAGCAGGTTCCCGGAATTCATCGATCACATTGTCGTGGGACCGATCGCCGGGAAAGCTGTGAAGCCCCATTCATTCGAAGAACTGACCTACAGGGAAACCAATTACTTCCGTTGGCGAAAGCGTCTTTCCGACCACTGTCCCATTTCCGTAAGGCTCGTTTTCTGAAGAGGAACACCAGAGGCCTTCGGCAGACCCTGCCCTCCCCCTCCCCCTTCCCCTATCCCCCCAGGTTCTTCTCGTAGTCGTCCAACTGGTAGGCGTCCATCCAGTTGCCGGACGGCGCCG
>JAPOZE010000164.1:0-1998 GCA_026706225.1 Acidobacteriota bacterium | reverse complement strand
ATCTCCTCCCAGGATCTCTCCAGCATGCTTGCCGCCATCAATGCGATTTCCATGTAGTGCTTTCCTCCTTTGCGTTTCGTCGAACCGTGCGGTGCCTGATGGCTTCTCCCGTTTCTTCAGACTTGAGCTTGATGTCTCAGTGGGAAGCGCTTCGGTCGGTGCCTGGGCCATTCTCCAGAGTGCGGCGCCCCGGCGAAAATTGACGGCTAATGCTCGTCCGCCCCATCTTCGTCGTCGGCCTCGCCTTCAAGAATCTCTACAGCTCTCTCAGCATCCGATTCCCTCACCTGCAGGCGCACGCCGCCAATGGCGGGGACCCAGAACCAATTCATGCTGGTGATGTGTTCGTCGGTCAGAACGCAGTCGATTCCCTCTGCTTCCAGCCGGGTCTTGGCCAGGTTGGCGTCGAGGGTGTGGTCGAAGCTGGCGATGGTAATCAGCACCTGCGATGTTCTCCATTGCCGAGTGAAGCAGGAGAGGTACTCTATCAGTCCCGGAGCAAGCCTACAATCGCTCAATAAACCGTCGGGGCGTCCATCGCGTGCCCCCTATGCGGCGCGGACCGGGCCGACCGGAAACAACCGGGCAACCACAAGGGTTGCCCCTGCATGGGGGGGGGTCGGCGCGGGATGGCCCTGTCCTCGGCTGGGGATCGATTGCAAGCCGGGGTATCATGGCCAACGGACACTGCAGTCCCGGAGGCCGGAGTCAACAGCCGAGGTCTCAGCGAAACCCGTCAAGTTTCAGCTCCCGCATGGCCACTGACGACACACGAATCGACTACCGGATTGGCCAGGACAATATCCGGTTCCTGGGTCTCGACATTCACAACCCGGTCTTCGCCGTATCCAGCCTCACCATCATCGCATTCGTCGTGGGCGTGCTGGCATTCCGGGAGGTCGCGGCCGCCGCTTTCGACGCGCTGCACGCCTGGCTCACTTCGACGTTCGACTGGGTGTTCCTGGGCGCGGGCAACCTCTTCATCCTGTTCTGTCTGCTGCTGGTGGCGACTCCGCTCGGCCGCATCCGCCTCGGCGGTCCGGACGCCAAACCCGACTACTCCGCCTGGTCGTGGTTCGCCATGCTGTTCGCGGCGGGAATCGGCATCGGCCTGATGTTCTTCGGAGTAGCGGAGCCGATCACCCATTTCCGGAATCCTCCGCTCGGGATCGACGCCGCCGACACCACCGCCGCCCAAAGGATGGCAATCGCTTCCGCCATCTTTCACTGGGGCTTGCACCCCTGGGCGATGTACGCCATCGTCGCACTCACCCTCGCCTTCGCCGCCTACAATCTGGGCTTACCGCTGACGCTGCGGTCGGCGTTCTACCCTGTTCTGGGCAAGGCGGTCTGGGGCCGGTTCGGCCACCTGATAGACGTCCTCACGGTGTTTGCCGCCCTCTTCGGACTGGCCACCTCGCTCGGGCTGGGCGCCGAGCAGACGGCGGCGGGGCTGGCCCATCTTTTCGGCGTGCCGGCCACCGACACCACCAAGGTGCTGGCCATCGCCGCCGTCACGCTGGCCGCGATGGCATCGGTAGTCGCCGGGATGGACAGGGGCATCAAGCGCCTGAGCCAGGCCAACCTGCTGCTGGCCCTGCTGCTGCTCGCCTTCGTGCTGGCGGTGGGGCCGACTCTAGACCTGTTGGCCGGGTTCGTCGCCAGCATCGGCCACTACCTGGCGGCCATCGGGCCGCTCAGCAACTGGGTGGGTCGCAGCGACTTCGATTTCATGCACGGATGGACCACCTTCTTCTGGGCCTGGTGGCTCTCCTGGTCGCCCTTCGTCGGCATGTTCATTGCCCGGGTCTCGCGCGGCCGCACCGTGCGCGAACTGGTCGGCTGCATGCTGGTCGTCCCCACGCTGGTCTCGGCGCTCTGGATGAACGCCTTCGGGCAAACCGCGCTGTCGAACTATCTCGAGGGCGGCCATACCTCGGTGGTCGAGGCGGTGCAGGCCCAGCAGCCGGAGCTGGCCCTGTTCAGGATGCTGGAGAC
>JAPOZE010000086.1 GCA_026706225.1 Acidobacteriota bacterium | reverse complement strand
CAATGGTCAGTTGCGTCGGGGTGATGGACACGCCTGCCGAATCGTCGTCGGTGACGGTAACGGAAACCTCCGAAACCGTAGTCCCGTTGTAGTCCGTGTCCGTGCTGGCAACGGTGTGGCTCAACGTCGCCGTGTCATCGACGGCGTCGTCGTCATGTGAAGCCGACACCGTCACCGTCTGCTCCCGATTCCAGTTGGAGCCACTGAAGGTCAGCTCCTGGTCATCGACGCCGATGTCCCCGTCCCCGCTGTGGGCGATGGTGACCGTTACGTCTTGGAACGGCTGGGAGGTCAGGACCACCTCGTAGCTGTCGCTGCCCCCTTCGCCAATGGTCAGTTGCGTCGGGGTGATGGTCACGCCTGCCGAATCGTCATCGGTCAAGTCCATGGAAAGCGGGGCGCTGTCCCGGTAGCCGTCGGCCCCGGCGATGAGCCTTATCTCCTCCGTGCCCTCTGTGACAGGGTCATCGACCACGATCAACTCCGCTTCACCTGAGGTTGCTCCGCTCTCGATGGTCAGCGCGGCTATCCGATAGTCGACTCCGTGGGCAGCTTGACCTGAATGGGTCAGGTTGACCGTCAGGTCGTCGTCCGGCGCCTCCCCGCTGGCAACAGCCGCAGTCACCCTGGCCGTCCCGTCCGGTTCCGAAACACCGGTCGTATCGCTTGAGAGGGTGATTCTTGGCAGCGCGGGCGGCTCGTCGTTGTCACGGATGTTCACGGATACACTGGGGATGGATATGCCGGAACAACCCTCATCCGTGCTGGATGCCGTGTGGCTGATGGTCGCCCTGCCGTCCGTTGAGTCGGCATCCTCACCAGCCTCGATCGTCACCCGTTGGGGAGTATTCCAGTTCCCTGTGGTGAAAGTGAGAGCGGACTTGTCTGCCGACAGGCTGGAGTCTCCCGTGAGGTCGAGACTGACGGTGACGCTGGCAGTCGGCCTTGCCGCCAATACCACATCGTAGTAGCCGTCATCGCTTTCGCCTTCGTCGACGGAAAGACGGGTGGGTGTGACGGTAGCTCCGCACCCCTCGCTATCGTCATCGGCAACGTTGACCGTGACGCCCACGGCAGAGCCACCATAGGACGAGGGGGGAGTATTGGTGATCCTTGCCTGCCCGGTTGCCGTACCCGATTGTTCCGCGGCAGAGACCCGAACGGTTCGATCCCTGTTCCAGTCGGTCGTAGTGAAAGTGAGTGAGGACGTGTCTATCCGGACCCTTTCGTCTCCTCCGGAATCGATGGCCACCGTGACGGTGACCTTAGCGCTCGGCTTTGCCCTCAACCTTATGTTGTAGGTCTTTCCGGCAGTTCCCTCAGCAATGTTGAGTGAGGTGGGCGAAACAGTGAGACCCGGGCTCGAAGCGCGACTTCTAACGGCGAGGTAAACCGTGCCGGTAACAGCGTGAGAACCGCTATAGGCCGGGTTCGAGGCCGTGAGGGTGTAGGTTGTGCCTTGATCGGGGCTCACCTTGGTGTTACCGGACACGTCATCCACAGACACCGAGCCGACTCCCTGGTCAATGGAGACGCTGGTGGCGTGGGTGGTGGTCCATTTCAGGCTGGAATCTTCACCTCCATTGATGGTCGAAGGCGAGGCGGTGAAACTGTCCACGCTCGGTCGGTTCCAAACGGTGACCGAGACAGTGGCGGTGGCTGCATCGGCGCCTGTATAGGCCGGATTCGAGGCCGTAAGCCGGTAGCTGGTGCTCCTGGAGGTTTCGCCGGTAGACGGTTGAGAAGGAGTGACACCTCGACCTTCTTGGGAACTGTCAACCGGAACCGTCCCAATGCCCCGATCGATGGTGACGCCGGAGGCGTGGCTGGTCGCCCAGGTCAGCCTGGCGGTCTGCTGCTTTCTCAGGATCGCAGGGGCGGCGCTGAAGCGACCCACGTTGGGCGGCCGCCAAACGGTGACGGTGACGCTGCAGGTGCCGGGATGGCCCCCACCCGCGGCGGTAAACCGGTAAGTTGTGGACTTGGAGGTCTCCCCGGCGCCAGGCTGAGGAGGAGTAACGGACTTGCCGTGTCCCGGGCTGTCGACTGCAACCGTCCCGATCCCCTGGTTGATGGTGACGCTATTGGCATTGCTGCTGTCCCAACTCAGAGTTGAAGAATCACCAAGTTGGATGTTGGTGTCATCTGCCCTGCAACGAATGGTGGTTGCCTCCACGGTCACCGAGGTGCTGTTCAGGTCGTAGCCGTCATAGCGAGAATCGCTACTGTCCACGCCAAAGGCGATGGTAGTGCTCCCTGCGCTTTGCCCGGTCACTCTGAAATCCTGAGTCGTGTTCCAGTTTCCGGTACTGAAGCTCTTTGAACCGGTTACCGAAGCGGTTCCTGTGGCCCGGCTGGATGGGCTGATGGTTACGGTATCGGTGGGTTGGCTCCTCAGCCGCGGGCTGTAGAAGGTCTTCGTCTGACCGACAAGTATTCTTGTATGCGATGGTGGTTGGGTGATCCCGGCTGAGGGCTGCAGAACCCTCACCGGTAGACTGTCAATGGACAGCCCCTGATAATTGATATCTTCACTGGTGGCTGAGTGGCTGATGGTCGCAGTGGTGCTGGTGGCGTCACCGTCAACCGACACGGTAAATCTCTTGGTGCTCCGCCAGGTTCCAACGTAAAACGTCAGCGATGAAGGAGACACTCTGACATCGCCTCGGCTACTCGAGGCCGCGACGGTCACGGATGCGGTTGGCTTCTCTGTCAAGGACACACTGTAGTTGCTACTCCCCCCCTTACGAATGGATAGGCCGGAGGAAGGACTGATATTGATTTCAGGGCTGGGCAGATCCTGGTCCAGCACGATCACAGTGACTCTTGAAGGTCCTCTGGCAGCGGCCCCCCTCGCATTCGCTGCTTTCCCTCGTCCGTTGGAAGGCGCGCGAATGGAATGACTCACGGTTGCGCGGTCATCCTCGGCATCGGCATCTTGAATGGCCTCGACCGCGACCATCCGGGCTCTTTCCCAATCGTCAGGAGTGAAGGTCAGCGAGGCGGGCTTGACCCGAACGTCACTGTTGGTGGTCGTGATGTCCACCTTGGTCTCCGCAGACGGTTGCGCATCCAGATTCACCTCGTAGGAGCCCTCTCCACCCTCGTTGATAGTCAGGCTCGACTTTGAAATGCGAATCTGTGCTGTGGCTTCGCCAACGACCAGGGACAGCATCTGGCAGATACATAGTCCAATAACCGTGAGCCCGTAATTGCGTTCCATATCCCCCTCCAACCGTCTCCAGAAGAAACCCTTCCGTACCCATACGAGTCCTTGCGCGCGAGGGAATGCCGTGGGAGAGAGGTCGGCTTCATCGAATCTCAGGACCCAAAAAGGAAATCAGTAGCTACCTGGCCGTGCCTCCGGACGGAAAAAGCCAGTCACTGATCCCGACGGTTCAGCCGAAACTCAACCGTCCGTTTGTGTTGTTGAGGGAGATTGGTTGCGAGGGAGAATTACTGCGGTCAGATTTCGGTTAGCCTTCGATCGAAACCTGATTTCCTACTGCGTCAGGGTGCAATTGCCGACGAAAGATGTTCCACCAAAATCTCAACGGTCTGTGCAGCTCATCCACAACGACCGGTGCAGAGGGAAACGACTCTCAAGAGTGGACAATTAAATTCCATGAATCAATTCAGCCGAGCGATCCCGTATTTCTGACCTCCAGAGGCTTTCCTCTCCAAATCGCCTTCACGTCCCAGCAGTCGGTGGCCGCATCGTAACCCTCTACAAACAGAGCCTCTTCCGCAAACCGCAGACCCCGGCGACGCGTCATTTGCACCACCATGCGGACCCCGTCGACGATGCTGCGGCAGGTCACGCTCCAGGGAAGCCGGCCGCTTGCCTGGGCGGCGCAACCGGCAAGCCTCGACAGGGCCGTTTGAGCGCTGTTGGCATGGATGGTAGTCAGCGACCCACCGTGGCCGGTATTGAGGGCTTGCAACAGGTCCGCGGCTTCCCCACCGCGAACCTCACCCATGACGATATGGTCCGGACGGTGGCGCAAAGCGTGTCGCACCAGGTTTCGAATCGTCAGCGTGTCCCTGAGTCCGCGAGCCTCGAATCGAAGACAGTTGCTGCGCTTAACGTGCAACTCCAGCACATCTTCGATGGTAATAATGCGTTCCGACTCCGGCAACAATTCGATCAGAGCGTTGAGCAGGGTCGTTTTTCCGCTTCCGGTTCCTCCTGAAACAAGGATGTTCTGCCGTGCCCGCAGCGTGTCCGCGGCTGCATTCAGGATCTCTTTCGCCAATACGCCTTGGCGCACCAAGTCGTCCGCCGAGAAAGACCGCCCCCCGAAACGTCTTACCGTGATCGCTATCATCGGACTGGCTGGCGGCATGCAGATTGCCACACGGGAGCCGTCGTCCAGACGGGCATCCACCAGGGGCGAGAGCGCAGGATCCAGGCCCAGGGGTCGAGCAATATGGATGGCGGCACGCCCCAAAGCCTTGGAGTCGAGATCCGGTGCTGACAAAGGATCCAGTTTCCCGTTCTTCTCGATCCAGACGTTGTCCGGCCCGTTAATCATGATTTCGCTCACCTGTTGATCTTCGAGTTCCCTCTCCAGTCCCGGCAACAAGGGCTTGAGCATCTCGATTCCACTGGCATTCATGGTGTTACACCTCCTGATTGTTCCGTTGTTATTCCGATACCAGAGCCCGATCGGCCTGCAGGTAGGTGATGACAATGCCCATCGGGTTGTGGACCATCAAATCAGGAGGAATTCGGGTGATGTAAGAGAATTGCAGGGAAAGAGACCACTTGTCCCGCCCTGTTTCCTTCTCCTGTCGGATGCGCACCATTTCAAAGTCGGCAGTCGCTCCATGGGGCGGCGACCGATTGGCGTGGATACGCAGGACAATGTTCTCGACTCTGGTCTCTTCCGGAGCCGCTCGAGCTGCCACCAGCGCAATATTCCTGTTTTCGTCCTGGAATGCGGCATTGGCCAGGTCGGTGGTGAGAAAGCGCAGACTGCGGGTCCAGCGTTCTTGTACCGTGGCGGCCCGACGGGAGTAATGGTCGTGGATGAAGCGATTCAAAAAGTACTTGGTGGTGGGATCGAGGGGGTCGGACTTGGCTTCCACGGCCTTGTATTGCAGGGCTTCGGCCCGGCCAACCTCGTCCACCCGCACCACGATCGGTCGGGGCATCTCCCGAAAACCGAGGCGCACTACCGCCACCGCCAGCATGAGGGTGAGTCCGCCAAGCCCCATGGAGAGAAGGCGGAGGTGACGATTGGAGTTGACGGTCTCGCCCCAGATTTCGGCGTATTCACGGTCTGTTTCTTTGGAGGCCATCATCGCCTGGAAACGGATCTCGATAAACTCCTGGCAGCTTTGCCGACCGCATGGACGGCCGTGGACACACCCCCGGATCCAGTGAAGGCGGCTCCTGAAATCAGTAGCGAAGCCATCTCTCCCGTCTTGCAGGCCGCCAGGATTCCGGCCGCGCAGAGGGGGAGGAGAATCAGCGACCAGTAGACGGCCGCGGCAAAGTTGTCCAGAGGCGGGGAATGACTGAACGTGGTGACGTAACCCAATCCCACGCTGCCCCAGATTCGGAGGATGGCTCCCGCGATTGCAGCGTAGAGAGAATAGGTGAGCACCGTCCGAAACCAACCCCAGAACAGGAAGGCCATCGGCTCGAATACCAGCCAGGGGATGAAGATGGGGCCGAGCAGGATAGAGATGGATACGGCCAGGTGGCCCCAGAGAACTTGAGCATAGGTGATGAAGAACAGGGCCAGCAGGAGCAGGCCGAAAAAGACGAACGCTACCGATGGAACTGCCTGTGTGACTACGGCATATGCCGTAGAGGGCGTCAGGTCTTCGATATCGATCCCCTGCCAGGCCGCCAGTATGGCGTTGCCCTGCTGGGTGAACAGGGTGTTGAGTTCAGTGTGCATTCCGGAGACGATGTCGGAGACAAACAGGTTTTGCAGCCAGATCCCCTGTTCCACCACGATCTCGGGAAAGGTGGAGGTGGTGTTGGGAAGAGCCTGGCTGTAGTAATGCAACATGGTCTTCGGAATACTCAGAACGATGATGAGCTTCACGATCTCCCAGGGATGGAAGGATCCGCTGAAGGCGACCTGCAATCCCGCCCAGGTCACTGCAATGGTGGCCATTGCCAACCAGAGTTCGTCGCCCGCCTGGATGATGCCGGGCAAAGCCGCACCCACAACGTCATCCAGCACCCTGTCTAGGAACACCTTGAAATTCTGCTGCTGTTCCTCGGGGATAATCGCCGGAACATTGGGATCGATCGATTGTGGCGGACGGAGTTGCATGGGACCTGGGGCTTACCGTGAACCGCCAAAGGCGGACGGAATCCGGTAGACCAAGCCTTCCCGCAGTCCATCGGCGCCGGCGGCGATGTCCGCCTGCTGCTTTTCGAACAGCGCCTTCCCCGCTTTTTGACGTTGCTCCCAATGCTTCCATTGCTGTCGCCGCTCAAGTTCGTCCTGGTAATCTCGAGCGGCTCCCCGGGCGGCCTCAAAGGCCATCAACTGCGCCATGGCGGACAGGAGTTCTCCCTGGGTAGCCAGACCCGTCACCTGGGCCTGAGCCAGGGCGGTGTCCGAGACATTGCTGTTGGAACGCAGTTTCTGGAGAGACTCTTGCGCGCTCATCGCTGTTTCGATCAAGGCCGTTGCCGAGTCGTCAACCAAATAGGTGGTCACACGCCGATTGTCAGCTCTATCCTGTTCATGAAGGTAGTGATCCGATACCTGGGCCGCCACCTGGGGATCCAGGTGGCTCAATAGCTCAACGATGTCTTTCCGGTTGGTTCGATATTGGTTCAGAATTTTCCTCCAGCTTTCCCGCAATGGTTGGCCGGAGGCCAGTTTCCTGGCAGCGGCGACCAGTTCTCTCGCCGACCCGGTGAATTCCGTCTGCCACTGCATGCCTTCGACCACCAGGTCGGTGGGGCCCGCGACCATCTCCGCGAAAGACTCCTCAAGAGCTCCGATTTGTCCCAAGGTAGCCTCCTTCATGTGAATGATCTGTTCCCTCGTCCTGGTAAGCTGGTCGGTAAATTGCTTGATTTGGGTGACCTGGTTGGCGATCTGCATTCTTTCGTTCAACCTTTGAAGAATCTGGTTCACGATCATCTGGGCTCTTTGGGCGGCTGCAACGGGGTCGACGCCGTAGAGGGGGGCAGCACAGAGTCCGACGATCAGCACCAGGGGAACGATTTTCTTTTTCATGGCTGGTCTCTTCCTTTCTTGGGTCTTGATGCAGGCACAAGCACATCGGAAGTAAACCAGATTCGCAACCGATGACCGGCCCGGATGGTGATGGTGGGTAGACGATTGAGAAAGCGCTGCAGTATTTGGGTTGCGGCCAAACCAAACCCTTGGCCGGCCCCGGCTCGAAATCCCTGGATCCCCCCGCCGTAGGGACTGATTCCCTGCAAGGTGAGTCCAGACAGCACGCCCACGGCTCCGGCGGCTGCAAACATCG
>JAPOZE010000580.1 GCA_026706225.1 Acidobacteriota bacterium | reverse complement strand
GGGGCGGCACCGTTGGCGTAGAAGGTTCGGTCCTCGCGATCGGTTTTTGCGCAAGTCACGAGCGCGCCGGCAAGGACCGACACGACCACCCACGCCTTCTGTCCGGTTCTCATGTTGCCCTCCTTAGCTGCAGCTCTGTCCTTTGGACACCACTGCCCGCTGTTTTTCGCAAGAGCCCGCGTTTGCTCCGAATGGGATCATTGACTTCTTACCCCTATAAACAGTCGAAACGGGGATTTATTACAAATTTTTTTCACAGGGGCCGTTCAGGACTGCCTGGAGGCGTGTGGCGGTAACGATCAAGCGCGCGCATCGATACGTCGCTTGAGCAGAGTGATGGCGCGGTTCATGCGGACGGCGACATTGCCGCGAGAGACGTGAAGGCTTCGAGAGATCTCCTTGTTGGAGAACCCTAGGCAAAAACGCAGCTTGATGGCCAGACCGACGAGATCCCAAAGCAGGGCCTTGATCTGGCGCCCTGCGTAGAGGCTTCCCCAGAAGCCATCGGGGAGTCAGGCAGGCAGCCTTCGAGGGCACAGAGGTTGCCGGCGCTGTGTGATCGGAACAGGCGGCGGACCTGGAAGGTAGGGCGTCAGATCTGACGCCGAAAGGGCGAACAGAAGTTCCTGCCGAGCCTTGCCATAGGGGGGGGAAGCGAAAGTGGTGGGACCGCCGCCGAATGCCACGACCTCGGCCGGAGCGAAATGATCGACGATTTCCGCCTCCGGGGGTCAGGGTGGTGGCGTCCCAAGGGAGGGCCATTCATTCAAGAGGGGTGGCCCACTAAAATGGCCCGCTTTTTCGACCGCCCCAACGCCTTTCTCTCAGAGGGCGAAGTCCTCGCCGTTGTGGTTGAGGACTTCCCCGAAACGGTGCATCAGACGCGGAACAACGCGGATTTCGCGCGTCCGCCGCGGAAAAGCGAAGCGAGGCTGCGCCTCGCATGTCCCCCGCCCGCGCGCCGCGGCGGCGCGCCGCACGGGAGGGGTGCTGGTGGTGGGAGCGACCCCCTCATTTTTGGCGCTGGTGCGCCACCGGGCAGGGGTAAATGGCCCACCCTAAAGACCACCATTTCCCCCCCCGTTTTTGGGAGTCGCTCCCTCCACCGTGATCCCTGGCGGGAAGGCCATCGAGCGCCTTTTCGCGCTCATGGTTGATGAGTGTGTCTCCATGTAGCGTTGTAGTTGTCCCACTGTTGCTCTATGTGTCGTTGTGTGTCTTTATGTTGCGCCGTGTACCGCTTCGTATCCGCGTCTCTCCCGAAACCCGTCAACATCTCCATCTCCTCCGCACCCTGCGGCGCCTCAACATCGGCGGATGGCTGCGCGCCCTCATCGACGAGGCCCTCGAAGAACAGAAGACCACAGATGGCCAAGAGGCCGAGAAGGACAAGCCTGGAGCATGCTCACAAGCCGATAGCTCCGATCGGCAGCATGGGCAGCTTGCCATCCCGCTTGACGGTCCCGGAGGAAGAGTCTCCAGGGTCGAACGATCGCAAGAGTTGGGTCCGCCAACGTCCCGCATGGTTCAATGTATTCCTGTTCAATTAGAGGGACTTAATAAGGGGATAGAAGCGGAATAACCCACAGTAAATCTATTGTAATGAACAGTTACAAGTGATCGAATTTAGTCGCCGCCGCAGCGGTCATATTGAATCCAAGGAAGGTTCCTCTTCGAGCCGAACTCCTGACACAGTGCCCACTTGAGTTCAACCATGAGCCGGTTTACAATGGGAATAACCGGCAAATTCAATAGAGCGGATCTCGGAAATGATCGGAAGAGGCCCGTGGCCCCCTATTGTGGCCTTGGCGTTGAGTTGGACCCTGGCTTGCTTTGCATCCGTCCCGGCCTCGGCAAATAACCTGCGCATCGTGAGCGGCAAGGCTCAGGTCCTGACTGTCAACACCCTGAAGGTCGATAACAGGATCGTCGATCTGAAGTGGATTATGGGGCCGCCGGAGTACAGGCCAACCAAGCGTTACGCCCACCCGGGCATTCGGTCCATCCCCATGCACGCAACTGCTGTCGATGCACTCAGAAAGCGCATCGGCTCTGAAGCGGTGACCTGCGAAGTGGAAGTCCGGAAACTGTTCGGAACTTTCAAAATCCGGGAGGCCTATGAGGGAATCTGCTATCTGGGCGATTCCACAAGCGGGGTGGACCTGAACGGATGGCTGGTGCGTCAGGGTTTGGCAAGGGTCAATCGCCTCGGATCTGCCAGGCGCTATGTGCAGGAAGAAAGGAAGGCAAAGGCCGAAGAAGTGGGAGCCTGGGCTTTCAGGAAGAAATTTCATTGGTGCTGCACCAGGTTGGATTCACCGGGAAAGTACGAGCGGAAATCCCCGTCCGGGTTGGGCGAGTCAGTAGTCACAGAATCGGATTGATCCAGGATAATCCAAGCGTTGGCCGGTCATCCGGTCCAGAGCCTCCAGCAACTCCTCCTCGGTCTCAACCGTAATGATCCGCATACCCTCTTGGCAACGTCAAGTTATCATCGTCCACTTGGCTCTGCCTGTGCCCGAAATGCCGGTTCAGCAAGGAGGAACGTCTGCAATCGAGACCGCCAGAGACTCCGGGTGAAACGGAAGGCGTCATTCTGAACCGGTCACCTGATACGGCGTCCTCTTGAAGTCGGCGATGAGCCGGTTTACGATAGGAGTTCATCGCAAATTCAACAAGGCGGATACAGTGCAGGCTTGGAGATGAGCCGAAGACCCCCTCTTTTCCCCTTTGTGGTCGTGGCGTTGGGCGGAACCATGGTTTGCTGCGCATCGGTCCCGGCCATGGCCAAAAACCTGCGCGTCGTGAGCGGAAACGCTCAGGTCCTGATGGTCAACACCCTGAAGGTCGACAACAGGATCATTGATCTGAAGTGGATTGTGCCCCTGCCGGACTATAGGCCAAACAAGAGTAGTGTGCTCGAAGAGACGGCTGTCGCTGCGCTGAGAAACCGCATCGGTGACGATACGGTGACCTGCGAGGTGAAGGTCCGCAAGCTGTTTCGGAACTTCAGGGTCCAGAAGGCCTTTTCGGGGATCTGCTACGTCGGAGACTCCACCCGAGGATTGGACCTGAACGGTTGGCTGGTGCGTCAGGGTTGGGCAAGCGCTAGTAGTCGTGGGTGGGGCAGGCCGTACACGAAAGAAGAAAGAGCAGCCAGGGCCGAAAAAGCGGGCGCATGGGCATTCAGCAAAAAATTCCGCTGGTGTTGCACTGGAGCAGACTCCCCGGGGAAGAGTGAACGGCAATCCCCCTCCGGGCTGGACGAGTCCAGGTCCAGGATCGCTGTTGAAGAGTAGCAACCCCGCCTGGCAACACCCCTCTCCACACCTCATATCCGAGGCGACAGTCGCGATTTGTTCTCGGATTACCGTCACAACCCCCGATTGAGCGTCTCCGCCTTGCGCCTGACCGTCCGCCGGGCCCCGCCCCGCCACGGTTGTCGCAGCCGGCGCGGGGAATCCGTGCCAACCCGTGTCCCATAAGGCTTTCCAGGCAAGGCCCCGACTACGGCAGCGAGGGCCGCGCCCTCTGAGAGAAAAGCGTTGTGGTGGTCAAAAGCGTGCGCCACCTGGCGAGCCACCTACGTGAGGCACCCCCTGTTTGCAAGGTGACCACCTCTACGACGCCACGTCCTTGACCCCGCGAGGCCGAAATCGTCGATCCTTTCGCGGGCGTTGGAGGCCGGGCTTTCCTGGTCCCATTGGACGATCTTCTCCATGACGACATCGAAGCGGCCGTGGCGTGCGACGGTGCCCTGCCCCCTGAATCCGCGAGCTTTGCCGGGCAGGCTGGGATTTCCAGGCCCCTGACATGCCGGAACACCCCGGAACGCCTCCGGCACCGATTTCCGTCTCAGGGACCGCAGGTCCCGCCTGTGGGGAAAGTGGTGTCGGAACGATGGGGTCGGTTCGCCAGCCGTGCAGAGGGGTTTCCTGCTGGCCTGTCCGGCGGGTGCTCCAGCCGCTGCGTTGGCGGCTCAGCGGCGACACCGGCGCAATGTGGCTTGATGGCTGCGGCGAGGATGCCGATCGACTGTTCTTCCACGGCTTGGCCGAACGGTTACCTCCGCCAGTAACTGGTCGGTCAGGCCGTGATGGCTTGGACCCGGTCGAGGTTGGAGGTGCCTGCAATCACAGGCGATCCGTCAGTTCTGTTCGTTGCACCTCCCAGGCAACCGGCACCAGGGCACGGCCCGAACCCGGTCAGTCCCGCCTGCTGACCGGCCTGCCGCCCCAGCGCAGCGGGGGGACCGGCTCGCCGCGCTCGCAGCACTCGATCAACTGGTCCAGCCTTCGCAGACGGGTCTCCTCCTTCTTGGCGCTGTTGATCCAGGCCGATGCGCCCTTTCGGTACGCCAGCCGGGTGGCTCGGAAGAAGCCCCATGCCTTGGGACGGGCCCGGATCCGCTTCTCCAGCGACGCGGGCAGGGCCCTGGCGGCCGTCTGTTCGTCCGGCAAGGACGCGGCCCGGGCCTGGAACACCGCGAGCCCGGCCTCTTCCACCAGCCCTTCGGCCGTGAGGGCTTCCATCCGCGAGAGGTTGCGCCTGCTCCAGCGGCTCCCCGCCCGGCGTGGCGTGAACCGGATCCTGTAGCTCGTGGCGCCGAGGCTCTTGCGGAGACCGTCGATCCAGCCGAAGCAGAGCGCAACGTCGACCGACTGTGCCCAGTCGATGCTCGGTATCCCTGTGTGCTTCTTGTAGAAACCGATCCACTGTTCGTCCAGCTTGTCGTGATGGGCGCGGAACCAATCCCTGAGTTCGTCGGCGTTGGCAAAGAATCGGAGCGGCATGGTGCATTCTCGGACGCGGCTCGAGCGGACAGCCGGGCTGCCGCGACGCCGAGCCGGCGAGGCGCGGTTCAATGCCTACCATGTTGACGAACAATAGGGGAACGCCGGATGCGGGATCGCGCGGAACACAGGCAGTCCCGACGGCCGCTTTCGGACCGTTCCGCTGAACGATCACTAAATTCTCACCAGAAACGGCAAAACTATCACACCTTTCTCATTAAATCTTCTGCAAACTAATTGCCTGATTTTCCATGCCATGCTGGCGAAGGAGAAAAAGCCCGGGGGTGGCCTTTTTCATCCTTGCGAGGGCTGGAAAACTTCAGGCCAACGGGAAGTGTGACGCACTGAGCATCTGTGTTCGGACGGCACGAAGGGTTGAGAATCGCGCGATCCGGTCGGGTGGGGCGCGAATTGCCGCCGCTCAGTTTACTTGCAGCTTGATTGCTGCCGGCGGCCAGTGCGCTCCCACACCTGTAGGGATCGGAAGCTGAAAAGCGTTAAGCCCAAAGGAACACCGGTCCGAGCCGGTGTTCGCTGGGAGTCGCCGGCTCCCCATTCTCCAGGAGGTCACCTTGGACTTCGACACTCTCTTCCCCATCGCCAGACTGGCTGAAAGTGCCATCGCCGCGATCTTTGCCCTGGTCATGCTCTTGCTGGTGTGGCTTGTCTACCGCAAACTCACCGACGTCCTGGTGTTGCTGCAATTCATTCGTGATCACATCCACAAGGAGGAAATCAACCGATGAGTGGAGCCGTTGATCCCGTAGGGCCTCACCGTTCTACGTAGCATCGTTGGCATCATCGTCGTGGTTGTCGTCGGTGTCACTGTCATCAGAACGCCGAGCAACAGCTCGATGCCGCCGTGAAGCTGTCCCTGGTCAACCCCTGAAGCCCTATCGAGAGAAAACCGCGGATGGCAAAAACGATTCCATGGGTGCTCGGCTTTGTTCTCGGCCTGTCTCCGGGACTTCCCTGCCTCCTGGCCCAATCGGGCCCGATCAGCGCGTCACCGAATCCCTGCAGGATTTCAGCGGGGAGGAGCACTTGTACCGGCACCATTTGCTGGACGGCGCGGAACACCAGCCTGGTCGAGGTGCTTGTTTCCCACAATGGGGCGGCGGCAACGAACTTCGCCACCTCTTCGGCAGGAGGCAGTCAGCCGGCTTCATGGACACAGGCGGCTGCCGCAGACTCGAAGAAGGAGCCGGTTGTCGAATCGCTGCAGATCAAGGTTGAGACGGACTCGAAGATGAGCCCACATGCGACCGTCTTCAAGATGAAGCTGAAGCTGAGGAACCCAACCGACCAGGACCGGGTCTACCAGGCCAAGATGGTCTTCAAGGATTCAGAGGGGTTCTTCGTCTATGAGATTGGATTCCTGCCGAATCAACACAGCCGAGGCGAGCCGTGTTTCAGGGATTCACACGGAGCTTTATGGGAATGCGACATGGCGGTGAAGGCAGGCCAAACCCGTGAGTTCCTCTCCAATATGGAGTTGCCGCGGTTTGCGGCGGACAAGGTGGATCTGGACAAGTCAAAACTGGAATTCCGCTCGACCCTGGCAAAGCGCCGGAAACATGGAGAATGACGTTGCATTGGCTACTACTGATGGCGAATAGGGCCTCGGGTTTCGTGGTCAACTCTGTTTTTCGCGTCGTTGGCAGGTTCGGTAGCGAGACGTCCCCTCATCCTAACGGGAAAATCTCGAAGGCGATGATCTTTGCGATGGGCTCCTTCGGATAGGAATCGTGACGATAGCTGTATTCCACGCAACCCTCCACATACACAACATCTCCTTCAAGCAGCCCGCGAGCGACGGTTCTGAGGTGGGCACGGCTGCACGTAATCGGGTGTATGTGAATAGTCGAGGAGCTTCCATACTCTGGCCTTCGTTTCCAGGAAGAAATCGACGTGACCTCTGGAGGACGGCTTGGCTGCTTCTGTCACGCGACCGATCAGCGTAATCTTGTTGAGTGTGCGCCTCACGTTGACCTCCTCCTGGTTCGGGCTGACACAGGCGCCCTCCTTTCCTTCGGCCCTACTTGGTTGCCCCGCATCCGAGGCGTTAACCAGAACCGCGCCATGCAACCTACCTAGGGGTGTGGCGCGGCTGGCAGGAAGGGGAAACGTCCGGGTCCAGACCTGCAGGAAAGCTGGATGCGGCCCCCGATTTCTCACCAGCCCATCCAAAGGGTGGTGTCCCGGCCTGCTTGAGGCGGAAACAGACAGAGGAACAGAAAGAAAACGATACTGGCCACAACCGACACCAAGCCGAATCAGACATCCTCCTGCAAGGCCGTCCGGATCGGCTGAACACGGTACGAATACCAGCAAGGGCCCCGAGGCCGACTCGTGTCCTGGTACCCGTTGCTGTAACAGGATTGTCCACAGCAGCTCGTTTTCGCTTCACCAAGGGTTCTCTCGGCGTTGCTCATGCAGTTCTGCGAGATCGCCCAGACTACGGTTGAACAGGCCAAGCCGACTCCGATAGCGATCCCCGGACGCCCCATTGCAAGGAATGGGGCGCCTCCCGGAATCTTCAACAAGAGTGATTTGAAGAATAACTAAACATGTATGATTTCGGTGTGAGAACTCATGCAGAAATCGTGAGTTTATGGTGATCCAATCAGTAATGTCCGGTTAAGCTTTCACGACTTTGATGTAACAGGTTTAAGTCCAACA
>JAPOZE010000071.1 GCA_026706225.1 Acidobacteriota bacterium | reverse complement strand
TGAGCGACGTGGTCCCCATGGAAGGCCCCCTGGCCGACAGGGACCTGGCGCCCGCCTACCCAGGCATTACCGAATCCAGGACCCTGGTGGATTGGGATCCTCCCTTTCCCATGGAGCTGGGACGCATTCGTCCCCGGGACGAAGACTACTGGGAGGAATACCGAACCACTCCCAAGGCCTTCATCCCCCTGAGCGTCGGCCAGGATTTGTGGCGGTCCCGTCATGGCCGCTTGTCCTCGATCCGGGTCTACCCCGCCGCCGAGGCCCCGGCCGCCGGACCGGAGGCGCTCCAGGACCTTCGCTCCCGACTGGAATCGGAGCTCAAGCGCACCACCGATCCCGCCCAATTCGGATTCTCGCTGCGGGCGGTCGGAGCTCAAGCCGAGCAGGCCTCGAGGGGAGTCACCGACTTCGGACAGTATTTCGTCTACTTCAGCTTCTTCCTGGTGGTTTCGGCTCTGCTGCTCACCAGCCTCTTTTTCAAGCTGGGTCTGGAGCAGCGCGTCCAGGAAATCGGTTTGCTTCGAGCCCTGGGGTTCGATCCCCCCGGGATCCGCCGCCTGTTTCTCGGGGAGGGAGCTTTGCTGGCGGGGTTGGGCACGCTGCTGGGCCTGGCCGGGGCTCTCGGCTACACCTCCCTGATCATGCTGGGGCTGCGCACCTGGTGGGTGGATGCCGTGGGCACCACCCAGTTGAGACTCCATGTCTCTGGCCTTTCCCTGCTGGCCGGCGGCCTGGGCGGGATCCTGACCGCCCTGATCTGCATCGCCTGGAGCCTGAGGAGGATGGTGTCCATCAGCCCGCGCAGTCTGCTGACGGGCTCCTGGCTCTACCAGGAGGCCGGGCCAACGGCGGCCACCCCGGCTTCCGGCAAGAAGAGCGGCCAGAGCGGCGGCCGTGCCGCGGGGTGGAGGTTCCGGAGCCGACCCCACAGCCCGGGCCGGAGCCGAACGGCCCTCCTGCTGGCGGCTGCGGCCGGGGGATTCCTGCTGGCCAGCCTGGCCGGCGGCCTCAGCCGGGAGCTGGGGTTCTTTGCCTCCGGCACCCTCTGCCTGCTGGCGTTGCTCGCCTGGCAGTCGGGATGGCTGCGACGGACGCGGCGTCCAATCCTGCAGCCCCAGGGCGGCTGGGCGGTTTCCCGGCTGGGATTCCGCAACGCCACCGTCCGACCGGGCCGCAGCCTGCTGTGCATCGCCCTGATCGCTTCAGCCACCTTCATCATCGTCACGGTCGAAGCCTTTCGGCGCACAGACCGCTCCAGCCCTCGGGACCGCCAGTCGGGGACCGGCGGATTTTCCCTGGTGGCGGAATCCCTGCTGCCCATTCAGGACGACCTCAACTCCACTACCGGCCGGGAGTCGCTGAACCTGTCATCGCACGACACCCCCGCCCTGGCCGACCTCGCCTTCAGCGCCTTTCGGCTGCGGCCGGGCGACGACGCCAGTTGTCTCAACCTCTATCAACCGTCCAGTCCCAGAATCCTGGGCGCGCCCGACTCCTTTCTCTCCCAGTCCCGATTCCGGTTCCAGGCCACCCTGTCGGGCTCCGCTGAGCCCCGGGACGCCTGGCAGCTCCTTCACCAGGAGTTGCCCGGTGGCGTCATTCCCGTCATCGCCGACGCCAACTCGATGCAGTACGTCCTCCACCGGCACCTGGGGGAAGAACTGGTGCTCAATCCCCAGGGAGAGGAGCCCCTGCGCCTTCGCCTGGTGGGAGCCCTGCAGGACAGCCTGTTCCAATCGGAGCTGATCATGTCGGAAAGGCACTTCCTCAGAGCCTTTCCGCGAATCGAGGGCTTCCGTTTCTTTCTGATGGATACGCCCGCCGGAACCGGTGAGGGCGTTACGGCAACGCTGGAAGACCGGCTATCCGACTACGGATTCGACGCGGCGCCCACGGCCGTGAGGCTGGCCGCCTTTCATCGCGTGAACAACACCTATCTCTCCACCTTCCAGGCCCTGGGCGGCATGGGGCTGCTGCTGGGCACCTTCGGACTGGGCGTGGTGCTGCTGAGAAACGTGCTGGAACGCCGCAGGGAATTCGCGTTGATGACCGCGGTGGGCTACCACTCCGGCCACCTGGCCCGGCTGGTGATCTCGGAGAATTTCCTGCTGCTGGTTTGGGGCCTGCTGTTCGGGGTCTTCTCGGCGGCGGTGGCCATCCTCCCGGCCTGGCAAGCCACCGGAGGACACCTCAGTCTGACGGCCCTGGCATGGCTGTTGCTGGCGGTCCTGGCCGCCGGCCTCATCTCCTCGCTGGCCGCCGTCCCGGCGGTGACAGGCTCACCGGTGGCGCCGGCCCTGCGTGCGGACTGATCCCCGCCCGCCGGGGCAACGGCCCGGCGGCGCCGCAACCGCACGCCTGTGATACCATGCGGGCGGCAAAGGGTCCGGCCGCGGCAGTCGGACCGACCACGCAACGGAAAGGAACAAAGCATGAGCAATCAGTCGTTGTTCGACCTTTCGGGACGGGTGGCCCTGGTGACCGGGGGCAGCAAGGGTCTGGGCAAGGCCATGGCGCGGGGATTCGCCCGAGCCGGAGCCGACGTGGTCATCAGCAGCCGTCACCAGGACGAGCTGGACAGAGCCCTGGTCGAGATCCTGGAGGGAACCGACAGCAAGGGCCTGGCGCTGGTGGCGGACCTGACCCGGCGGGAGGAGGCCGAGGCCCTGGCAAGCCGCACCCTGGAAGCAATGGGCCGGGTGGATGTCCTGGTCAACAATGCCGGGTCCAACACTCCCGCGCTCATCGACGAGATCCGGGACGAGGACTGGGACCGGATCGTGGAACTGAACCTCAGCTCCTGCATGGTGCTGACACGGGCCCTGGTCCCCCAGATGAAGGAACGCCGCTGGGGCCGAGTCATTCATATCTCCTCCATCATGGGGCTGGGAGGCAAGTCCACCCGCAACGTCTACAATGCCACCAAGCACGGATTGATCGGCCTGTCCAAGGCCAATGCGCTGGACCTGGGCCCCTTCAACGTTACCGTCAACTGCATCGCACCCGGTCCCTTTTGGACGGATCTGCCGGCATCGTTGCTGAACGAGGACCAGAAGGCCGTGTTCGCCCGTCGGACGGCTTTGGGGCGCTGGGGCGAATCCGAAGAACTCATCGGTCCGGCCCTGCTGCTGGCCACCGAGGCCGGCAGCTACATCACCGGAGAAACCCTGGTGGTCGACGGCGGCGTGATGATCAATACGCTCTGACCGGACCGCAGGGCGGACGCCCTCTGGAACAGGCTCGCCGGCTGATCCGCCAAAGCCGTCCCCTTCGCCGCCAGGGGGCTAAAACGGGGTGAACCCATCATGACCGATTTGTCCCGACGCTCGGTCCTGCGCAGGCTGGCCCAGGGAACCGCTTTCCTTTCGGCCGGCCTCCCCTCCCTTTCCTCCCTGTCCTCCAGGCTGGGGGCCGCTCCCAACCATGAGGCCTATTGGGAGATGGTGCGGAGACAGTTCCCCTTTCAGGAAGCGCGGGTCCCCATGAACGCCGCCAACCTTTGCCCGGCTCCGCGGGTGGTCGCGGAAACGGTAGTGGAACTCACCCAGGACATTGACGTCGACTGCTCCTTCAACAATCGCCGGAAGTTCACGACCCTGCTGGAGCTCTCCCGCAAGCAGGTCGCCGATCAACTGGGGGTGGACAGCGACGAGGTGGCCCTGGTTCGCAACACCAGCGAGGCCAACAACATCATCAACAACGGCCTTCCGCTCAAGGCAGGGGACGAGGTCCTGTTGTGGGGCCAGAACCACCCCACCAACAATGTGGCCTGGCAGGTGCGCGCCGCCCGCTTCCACTCAAGCGTGAAACGGGTCGAGACCCCCGCCGAGCCCACCCGGATCGATCAACTGGTGGCGCCCTTCGAGGCGGCTCTTGGACCCCGAACCAAAGTCCTGGCCCTGACTCATGTATCCAATGTGAGCGGGGTGCGGCTTCCCATCCGCGAACTCTGCCAACTGGCTCACCGGCGCAATATTCACGTGCATGTCGACGGCGCCCAGACCTGGGGCGCCTTCAACCTCAACCTGCGGGAGCTTCAGTGCGACTCCTTTGCAGCCAGCAGCCACAAGTGGTTTTGCGGCCCCAAGGAGGTCGGGCTGCTCTACGTCAAGCGGAACCGCATCGCGGAGATCTGGCCCAACCTGGTCTCTCCCGGCTGGGGGAGCGACGTGGACCCGGACGTGAAGGGCGCCAGGAAGTTCGAGTCCTTCGGGCAGAGGGACGATGCTCGTCTGGCCGCGATCGCCACCACTGTCGATTTCCACCGGCTCATCGGATTCGATCGAGTGGAGGCCCGGATCTTCGAGTTGGCCGGGGCGCTGAAGACGGGGTTGAAGGCCGAGGGCTTCCGACTGGTAACGCCGGAGGACCCAAAACTGAGCGGAGGGGTCTGTATCATCCAGGTACCGGCGGAAAAGCGCGGGGAAATACTCGACCGACTCTACACCCGGTACGGCATTGCCGGATCTCCCGCGGGGGGCTTGCGCCTGTGCCCCCACGTCTACAACACCATGGCCCACATCGACCGGGCAGTTGCGGCCGTTCGGGAGATGCGCTCGATGATGGGCCAGGGGTGATCAAGGACTTCAAGACTCACGTCATCCTGGCGGAACACAGCATCCCCATCTTCGAGAACGTGGCCCGTATCGGCGAGCTGCCTCCCAAGGATTTCACCATTGTGGCCCTTCCCATGAAAATCAGGGGCGGCAGCGGAGGCTCCCTGCGCATCCTGGCCCGCCTCGATCCCTGACCGACCCGCTGCACCCTCCCGTCAACGTTCTTTCCGGGCCACCATCAGGTAGAGCTTGGGTTCGTCCCGGTAGGCGATCACCTCCAGCCCCAGGGGCTGGAGCAGCGATTGGAACTGGGTGCGCTGGGGAAGCGATTCGATGGCCAGGGGACTGGTGCGGCGAAGCTCCTCCACGAATGCCCTGCCCTCGGGATGGCTCACCACCATGCGGCCGGCCGGCCGCAGCATGCGGCTGAGATTCCTGCAGGCTTGGGGTTTGTCGGCGATGTTGCCGAACATGGCGTTCAGAAAAGCGACGTCCACCGAGGCGTCTTCCAGGGGAAGATCGGCCACGTCCGAGTGAATGGTCTGAACCTGGGGATGTTTCTGCTGCAGGCGCTGCAACATTTTCTCGGCGACGTCGCAGGCAATGATACAGGAAGGCTTGAAGGACTGGATCAGGGGGATCAGAACCCCCACACCGGTTCCGATATCCAGCACCACTTCGCCGCGGCCCAATTCGGCGGCACCCACCACCTCCGTCAGCCGTTCGATCACGGGCGCCGGCTGGGGCACATCGAAGTCACCCACCCGTTCATTGAAGTATTCACGTTGAGAGGGAGCAGCCATGACACCACCCCGCCCTCACTGCGCCGGCGGGAGCTCCACCGTCTGCTCCTTGCCGCTCCGGCTTATCCGCAGCCGGACGGTCTGTCCCTCCATGCCGGCCAGCATGGATTGGAAAATGCCGACTCCGGTGACGGGGTTCGAATCGACGGCCAGGATGACATCTCCCCGTTTCAGACCGGCGTTCTCACTCCCGCTGACGTCGGAGACCAGAACCCCGTCCGTGCTGGACAGGCCAAGGGATGCGGCCAATCCCCGGCTGATCTCCTGCACGGTGATTCCCCGAACGCTCTTGACCAGGGGCTCGCTCCGGTCTTCGGGCTCGCTCCGGTCTTTCAGATCCAGAGCCGTGTCCCCTTCCATCAGCGACCGGGCCACCAGGATGGGTTTGCCGAAGCGAAGGGCCAGGGCAATGGCGTCACTGGGGCGGCTGTCCACCTCGAAATCCTTGCCGTTCGAGGTCAGGAAAATGCGGGCGTAGTAGGTTCTCTCCTTGAGCTCGCTGACCAGCACTTTCTCGAAAACCACCCCGGCCCCCTGCAGGATCGACTTCAACAGGTCATGCGTCAGGGGACGGGGAGCAGCCGCGCCCTCCAGTTCCATGGCGATGGCCCGCGCCTCGAAGTGACCTATCCAAATGGGAATCGCCCGCGTATCTCCCTTGCCCCGCAGGATGACCACCGGCATGTCGGTGGTGCGGTCGAAGCCCACCCTCATGACCTCCACGACCACGGGTCCCGGGTCCGCCTCTTCGGCCTGGCAGCCCATGATGCTCTGGCTCAACAGCACCAGCAGGAAAAAGATGCGCCACACCCCCCGTTTCCCCTGCCACCTTCTTTCCCTGCCGTTGACAATTCCGTTCATGTTCAACCCCAGTCTGGTTGGCGATTCGGACCGCATCGGCGCACTGTAAGGGCGGCTTCCACTAGATAGCGGTCCAGCCGCCGTCCACCAGCAATGTATGCCCCGTGATCAGATCCGCGGCCGGGCTGGAAAGAAAGACCACGGCGCCGGCAACGTCCTCCGGCTTCCCCAGGCGGCCGAGCGGAATACGGCGCAGGACCTCACTGCTGAAGCTCTCGTCCTGAAACAGCTTTTCGGTCAACGGTGTCCGCACGAAAGTGGGTCCGACAGCGTTGACATTGATGCTCTGTCCGGACCATTCGATCGCCAGCACACGGGTGAGATTGACCACCCCGGCCTTGCTGGAGCAGTAGGCCGCGCGGTTGTAGTAGCCGATGACCCCGTTCTGGGAGGCGATGTTGACGATCTTGCCTGACTTTCTCCGAATCATCCCACGAGCCACCGCCTGAGAGCAAAAGAAAACCCCCTTGAGGTTGACGTCCAGCACCCGGTCCCAGTCCTGCTCGGTCACCTCCAGGGCGGGCTTGGAGATATTGATGCCCGCGTTGTTGACCAGAATATCGATCCTTCCGAACCGCTGGGTCGCTTTCTCGACCATGCGCTGGATGCTCTTGAGCGAGGTCACGTTCAGGGACACCGCCAAGCACTCCCTGCCCAGTTCCCGGATCCCCTTTCGGGTCTGATGCGCATTCCCCATCCTGCCCGGCAAGTCGGTCACCACCAGGTCGGCTCCTGCTTGCGCCAAGGCCAAGGCGATGCTGCGTCCCAGCCCCGATCCCGCACCGGTCACCAGGGCCACCCGGCCGTCGACCCGCATCGAGGGCAGGGACGCGTCGCAAGAAGCCATCGGTCTACCTCCGGTTTGTCTGAAACAAACTGTTTCAGACGAGTGATCAGTGATTAGTGGCTAGTGGAGGATTTCGGGTGCAGGCAAGCACTTCAAGACGGCACTGGACTTTTCAAACGACTGCGCCGAGATCAACAAGATGCTTAATGCCTGGATTCCACCACAACTTGTCTGAAACCACCCGGTTTCGTCCTGTATGATCCGCCCTGTCGTCTGGGGCGGGGGCGGTGCTTACCTGAAACAAACGAAAAAGAGTAATCCACGAAGACACCAGAAGAACGACGAAGGGCCACCAAGCTTCACGGCTCTGCCCCATCGGCAGGGATGAGGCCCGGCAAGCCGACGCAGGCCTCCTCGAACAGCAAGACCCATTGAAAGAGGCACCCCACCCGGGAGCGCGGGCGTCCCGCCCGC
>JAPOZE010000048.1 GCA_026706225.1 Acidobacteriota bacterium | reverse complement strand
CAAGGAGGTGTTCGAAGAGCTGTTCAACAAGCAGGCGGAGGAAGCCCTCACCCACGCCAAGACCTGGGGTGAGAAGATCGTCTATCTGGGCGGCGTTCCGTCCGTAGAAGTTGGCGAAGTCCACCAGTCCACCGACCTGACCGAGATGCTGGAGATGGACCTGGAGCTGGAAACCAAAGCCGTGGAAGCCTACAGTCAGGCCAGGGAAGTCTGTGGTCACGTGCCCACGGCCTACCTTCTGGAAGACCAGATCATTGCCGAGCAGGACGACGTCGAGCGGCTGGCCAAGATTCTGGGACAGGTCAGGCTTGCCCGGGGCGCGGCGAGCGTTCCCTCGGCACAGGCCGTTTGACCGGCCGGGCCGGATTGCAAGATCGACACCAATCTCCGCTCTACCGCTTCCGGCCTCGACTTTGCCCGGTGCTGACCTCCCTGCAGGCAATGGCTCCCCACCGGGCGCGACCACCCTCGGAGCTTGCTGGGGGTTGAGTCCGCCTGTCACGGCTTTGCCGATGAGCTGGGTGGAGGCCCCGTCCCTTCTATCTCCCCAAGCTGCAGGAGATCCCGATGATTCAGCATGTGATCTACCTCTATCGATTCAATCTCAACGTCGCCTCCAGGCTGGTGGGGGATCTCACCCCGGAGCAGATGGTCGAGCAGCCGGCCGGCGTGGTCAACCATCCCGCCTGGTCGCTGGGCCACCTGGCCATGACCGCCAACCGCTTGGCAGGAATGTTCGGCCTCGAGTCGCAGGCCCCGGAGGGATGGGCCCAGATCTTCGCCACCGGCGGGGTTCCCTCGGGAGACCCCTCTCTCTATCCCTCCAAGGAGGAGCTGCTTTCCTTCCTGACCGCGCAGCATGAGCGCGTGACCGCGGCCGTGCTCAAGGCCGACCCGGACTGGTTCGCCACCCCACTTGCCGACGAACGAAGGCGCAAGTTCTTTCCCACGGTCGGCGACATGGTGACCATGATGATGACCTCCCACGAAATGAACCACCTGGGACAGATTTCGGCCTGGCGCCGCGCCATGGGACTGGGACCGCCCCCGCGGCCGTAGCTGAACCCTATCTTCTCGACCTGATGTTTGCCCCCACCGGTTCGACCGCGGGCGGAATCTCCTATGTACTGACCCCAAGCACCTACCAGCCGCAACCCCGTCGAGAGCCATGGTCCGCAAATCCACTGTGCGGCGTGGAGGAATTGTTTTTCAGTGTAGAATGGCCGTGGCTTGCCGGATGCCGGCGGGTTGCTCTCGGCACAAACGGCGCCGGGCAGGCTGCAATCCTCGGGAGTCAGGGCATAGCTATCCCGGCTGAGATGGAGGTTTCGCGGAGAAATGGCGGCCAAGACACTTTCGGACTTGAAGCGGGGAGAGCAAGGGACCCTGGATCGCCTCGAAATCGCCGAGGAAGTGGCGCAGCGGCTGATGGAGCTGGGTTTTCTGCCCGGCGTTTGCGTGCTCGCCGGCCGGCCGGCTCCTGGCGGAGACCCCATGATCTTCCGGGTGGACGGCTCGGAGGTCGCGATCAGACGCGCCACGGCCCGGCTCCTCATACTGAACGATTCCGAGCGGGCGGGAGAAGAGGGGGACAATGTCTGATCTTCAGGCCGGGTCATTCGCCGAAACTCCGCCCACTGAGCCGAAAACATCCGGACTTTATTCCCTGGTCGCCGTGGTTGGAGCTCCCAATTGCGGGAAATCCACCCTCTTCAACCGGCTCACCGGGCTCCGCCAGAAGGTAGCCAACTATCCCGGGGTCACGGTGGAAAAGCGCCTGGGGAAGGTCAGGGTGGAGAGTGGCCAAGAGATCACCCTGGTGGATCTGCCGGGCATTTACAGCCTCACGGCCCGGTCGGAAGACGAGCGGGTGGCCCGGGGCGTGCTGCTGGGCGAGATGCCGGGCCTGGCGCCGCCGGACGCCGTCCTCCTGGTAGTCGACTCCACCAATCTGAACCGCAACCTGAGCCTGGCAGCCCCCATCCTGGCTCTGGGAATCCCCACCCTGATCGTCCTGAACATGTCCGACGACCTGCGCAGCCGGGGCGGCCTGGTGGACGGCGAGCGCCTGTCCGAGCAGTTGGGGGTTCCGGTGGTCCAGGCCAGCGCCGCCAGGGGCGAAGGGTTGGAGGCCATCCGCGCGTTCCTGTCCGGTCGGTCCGCAGCCCGCCAGCGGCTCGAGCTGCCCGTGCTTCAGGACATCGGAAGCCGCCGCCGCTGGGCGGTCCACGCCTCCGGCCAGTCGGGCTACCAGGCGCCCGCGGCTTCCGTGTGGACCCGGCGGCTGGACTCGGCGTTCCTGCATCCCCTGGCGGGACCGCTGATTTTCCTGCTGGTGGTAATGGCCGTCTTTCAAAGTATCTTCACCCTGGCCCAGCCCCTGATGGACGGCACCGAAGCCATCATATCCACCTCGGGCCTGTGGATAGGATCCCTGCTGCCCGATTCCTGGTTCCGCGACCTGCTGCTGGAAGGGGTTTGGGCCGGGGTCGGCTCCGTCCTGGTGTTCCTCCCTCAGATCCTCTTTCTGTTTGTTCTGATCGGCGTGATGGAGGATTCGGGCTACCTGGCCCGGGCAGCCGTGATCGCCGACCGCACCATGGCTCGGGTGGGCCTGGAGGGCAAGGCCTTTATCCCCCTGCTGTCGGCTTACGCCTGCGCCATTCCGGCCATCATGGCCACCCGAACCATCGAGAGCCGGCGGGAACGTCTGGCCACCATTCTGATCGCCCCCTTCATGACCTGCTCGGCCAGGCTGCCGGTCTACGCCCTGGTCATCGCCGCCTTCCTGCCGGAGAAGCCTCTGCTGGGTCCGTTTCTGGGCACCCGTGCCGCGGCCATGATCGGGCTCTACGGGCTGGGATTCCTGGCCGCCGTCGCTACCGCCCGGCTGCTGAAATCCACCCTCCTGAAGCGTCAGAGCCCTCTGCCTTTCACCCTGGAACTCCCTCCCTACCGTTGGCCGACCCTGCAGTCGATCGGCCTGCGGCTGGCCGACCGTTCGCTCATCTTCCTCAAGCGCGCCGGCACCGTGATCCTGTTGACGACGGTGGTGCTCTGGTTTCTGGCCAGTGTGCCTCGCACCGATGGCGAGGCCCCGGAAATTTCCCAGAGTCTGGCCGGCAAGATGGGGAAGTCGGTGGAACCGGTCATCGAGCCCCTGGGATTCAACTGGAAGATCGGCATCGGGTTGATCACCTCCCTGGCGGCGCGAGAGGTGATCGTGGGCACCCTGGGGACCATCTACGGTATCGAGGCGGGAGAGGAAGGACCAGACGAAGGCTCACCGGGCTTGCAGCAGGCTCTGAAGCAGGATCTGCCCCCGGGGGCAGCGGTGGCCCTGCTGATCTTTTTCGCCTTCGCCCTTCAGTGCATGTCCACGGTGGCCGTGGTTCGCAGGGAGACCGGCGGTTGGCGGCTGCCCCTGCTGCAATTCGCCTACATGCTGGCCCTGGCCTATGCCGGAGCCTGGGTGGGGAAGACCCTGGTCGACATCTGGATTTAGACCGGTTTGCGGAAGAACAGAACAGGACATCAGGCCATGAACACATCCTACGAATCCGTCTATCGCCGTTCCCTGGAGGAGCCGGAGTCCTTCTGGGCCGAGGCGGCCGAGGCCGTGCACTGGGACCGCAAGTGGGACCGTGTCCTGGACGTCTCCGGAGGGCAGTTCGTCCGCTGGTTCCGGGGCGGCAGGCTCAACACCTGCTACAACGCCGTGGACCGGCACGTGGAGGGAGGGCGGGGGGAGCAGGCCGCCCTGATCTACGACAGCCCGGTCACCGGGGTGGTCCGCCGGATTTCCTACCGGGAGCTACAGCAGGAGGTGTCCCGCTTCGCCGGAGCGCTGGGTGCCGCCGGCCTGGAAAAGGGAGATCGGCTGATCATCTACATGCCCATGATCCCCGAGGCGGCGGTCGCCATGCTGGCCTGCGCCCGCATCGGCGTGGTGCACTCGGTGGTCTTCGGCGGATTCGCCTCCCAGGAGCTGGCCATCAGGATCGACGATGCCCGCCCCAAGGCCATCGTGACCGCTTCCTGCGGGATCGAGGTGCAGCAGGTGATTCCCTACAAGCCCCTGCTGGACGGGGCCATCGATCTTGCCGAGCACAAGCCGTCGGTCTGCGTGGTCTACCAGAGGCCGCAGGCGCGGGCCTCGCTGCAGCCGGGAAGAGACCGCGACTGGGAAGACATGCTGGCGGAGGCCGATCCGGTGGACTGCGTGCCCCTGGAGGCCACCGACCCCCTCTACATCCTCTACACCTCCGGGACCACCGGAAAACCCAAGGGCGTGGTGCGACCCAACGGCGGGCACGCGGTGGCCCTGCGTTGGAGCCTGGACAACATCTACGACGTTCAGGCCGGGGATGTCTTCTGGGCGGCTTCCGACATCGGTTGGGCGGTGGGCCATTCCTATACGGTTTACGGCCCCCTGATGCACGGCTGCACCAGCGTGCTCTACGAGGGAAAGCCGGTGGGGACGCCGGATGCGGGAGCCTTCTGGCGGGTGGTGTCCCAGCACGGGGTGAAGGTCCTGTTCACGGCCCCGACCGCATTCCGGGCCATCAAGAAGGAAGATCCGGAGGGGGAGCACCTCAAGGATCACGATGTCTCCTGCCTGCGCTATCTCTTCCTGGCCGGCGAGCGGCTGGACCCGGACACCTTTCACTGGGCCGGCCGACTTCTGGGGATCCCGGTCATCGACCACTGGTGGCAGACCGAGAGCGGGTGGCCGATGGCTGCCAACTGCATGGGGCTCTCTCCCCATCCGCTCAAGGCCGGTTCGGCCGGCAAGCCCGTACCCGGTTACGACATCCAGGTGCTCGACGGCGAGGGCCGGGTGCTGGGACCCGACGAAGAGGGCCTGATCGCCGTCAAGCTCCCGCTTCCTCCGGGCTGCCTGCCGACCCTGTGGAACGACGACCGGCGTTTTCTGGAGTCCTATCTCAGCCGTTTCCCCGGCTACTACTTTACCGCCGACGGCGGCTTCAAGGACGGGGACGGCCAACTCTTCGTCATGGGGCGGGTGGATGACGTCATCAACGTGGCCGGCCACCGCTTCTCAACCGGCAGAATGGAGGAGGTGGTCTCCGGCCATCCCGACGTGGCCGAGTGCGCCGTGGTCGGGGCCCGGGACGCGCTCAAGGGGCAGATCCCCATGGGGTTCGTGGTGCTGAAGGCCGGGGTGGAGCGCCAGTGGCAGGCCATCGAAGCGGAGATCATCCGGGAAGTCCGGTCGGACATCGGGGCCGTGGCCAGCTTCAAGAAAGCCCTGCTGGTCAAGCGCCTGCCCAAGACCCGCTCCGGCAAGGTCCTGCGCCGGACCCTTCGGGACCTGGCCGACGGCCGGGACTACGCCGTTCCTTCCACCATTGACGATCCTGCCATTCTTGCAGAAATCGAGGATGTCCTGCAGGAGTTGAAAGGCTCCTGAGAGCCCGGGGGGTCAGCCCACATCCTCCGAAGCGGGATCGTAAAAGACCACCTCTTCGTTGGTGCTGGGGTTGTTGCGGGCCACGATGGCCCGGGCCGGCTCCCGGTCGCTGAGGTTGACCGGTTGGTGCGGTACCCCGGGCGGAATGAAGAGGAAATCTCCCGGGCGATGGGTCACCCTCCGGCGCAGCCCCTTCCCGTAGCGGGTCTCGACACTCCCTTCCAGCATGTAGATTGCGGTTTCGAATCCGCGGTGATAGTGGGGTTCGGCCGCGCCGCCCGGGGGGATGACCACCAGGCTCATGGAGATTCCCCGTGCCCCGGATGTCTCGTCCGAGACTCCAAAGAAATAGGGGAGGCGCTGCTTGGACATCACCTCCTCGGTGGGACGCACGGTGACGATTTCGGTTGGGGGTGCTTCTTCCGGTGGCGTTTGGGTGGCTTCGTCGGTGGTTGGGTCCTGGGTTTTCATGGGTCTTTCTCCTGATTGAGCCGCCAGGCGGCGAAAGCGGCCGGCCGCCCTGGGGTCATATCCAGCCTTCTTTCTTCAACAACTCTCGGATCTCTTGCACGTCCCCTCCGGCCTCCCGGCAAATCCGGCTGACCGCCGAGTAACCCCGGGACTGCACCAGCTCGGTCAGCAGGGGGATGATGGATTCGGCGTTCCGCCGGTTGCGTTCCGGCACCACCGTCACTTCCTTGAGGCAGCGCTCGGCCAGGGTGTGAACGGCGTTCGCCAGCAAGCCCATGGAATCCAGCACATTGAACAGCAGGACGCTCTCCCAGATGTTCAGGTCCAGCTCGCCATGGTCCAGGGCGCCGGCGCTGGCCGCATGGTTGCCGATGACCTGAAAGCAGCACTGGATGACGAACTCGGGAATCACCGGATTCACCTTCCCCGGCATGATCGACGAGCCGGGTTGAACGGCGGGGAGCCGGATCTCTCCCAGGCCGGCCTCGGGGCCGGAACCGAGCAGCCGCAGGTCCTTGGCGATCTTGATGAGGGTCCGCGCCAGCAGGTCCAGGCCGGAGGAGACGGCCACCATGCCGTCCGGGTTCTGGGCCGCGTCGAAGAGGTTGGGATCCGGGCGGTAGTCGGGGTCGCCGCTGACCCTTCGAAGGTTGGGAATGACCTGACGGCGGTAACCCTTGGGAGCATCCTGGGGGCGGCCCACGATGGTGCCGCCCAGATTGACGACGTGCAGATCGTCCACGTCGCGGGCGATCCGGTATTCGGCTCTGGCCAGGACGGCTTGGTATCCCCCGAACAGGTTCTCGAAGGTGACGGCCACGGCGTCCTGAAGGCAGGTCCTGGCCACCCTGGGCTGGTCTCGAAACTGAAAGCCCCTGCTGTGCAAGACCTGCCCCAGCCGTTTCAGGGCATCGGCCAGCAAGGGCCAGGAAGCGATCACGGCCATGCGGCAGGCGGTGGGGTAGACGTCGTTGGTGGACTGGTGGAGATTGACGTGATCGTTGGGATGCACCCGGCGGTATTGGCCCCGGCGCCCCCCCAGGATTTCTTCGGCCCGGTTGGCCAGCACTTCGTTGGCGTTCATGTTGGCCGAAGTGCCGCCGCCTCCGTGGAAGCGATGGATGGGGAAATGGCGGCCGGCTCCTTCATCGATCAGTTCCCGAGCCCCCTGGACAATGGCCCCGGCGACCTCGGCGTCCAGGAACCCCGCCGTCCGGTTGGCCTCGGCTGCCGCCCACTTGATGCACAGCAGCGCCCCGATCAGCACCGGATAGTCGCCGATGGGGCGCTCTCCCGAGAGAGGAAAGTTGTCCAGGGCCCGTTGGGTCTGGGCTCCGAAAAGGGCATCCCGCGGAACCTGGACCGCTCCCAGGAAGTCGTGCTCCAGGCGGAAGGGATTGCGGGGCATGGTCAATTCTCGCGGGAAACGGCCTGCGTTTCCAGGAAGGCCAGCAGAGCCCGGCTCAACGATTCCGGCTTCTCCAGCATGGGGAAGTGTCCGCAGTCTTCGATCAGGGCCAGTCGAGAGCCCGGGATCAGCTCGGCCAGGCGGCGGCTCTGGCCGGGTGGGGCCGAATCGTCCGATCGGGTGCC
>JAPOZE010000181.1 GCA_026706225.1 Acidobacteriota bacterium | reverse complement strand
AACCTCTACGCGATTATCCGCGAAAGGTCCTTCTCAGAAAGGTACAGGGTCGCTCTCACCACTTCCTCCCCCTCCAGACGCGGCGCACCGTGCAACGCGGGGACACGCCGGGCGCCGCCCCACCACGGTGGTCGCAGCCGACGCGTGGAATCCGTGCCAACCCGCGTCCCATAAGGTTTTCCAGGCAAGGCCCCGACCACAGCAGCGAGGGGGGCGCCCTCTGAGAGAGAAGCGTTGTGGTGGTCAATAACGTGCGCCACCTGAGTGAGCCACCTGGGTGAGCCACTCCCCCGTTTTCAGTGGCGCATGCGTGCGACGGCACCGCCTTGACCCCCAGAGGCGGAAATCGTCGATCATTCCCAGGCCTTGGGGCTCCGGCGCTACCTGCTTCAATTTGTTGATTTTCTTCAGGGCGGCATTGAGCCCGCCATAGCGTTCGACTGTTTCCCGGTCGGCGCTGGAGACCGCCCACTGGAGATGGAGAAGCTCTCTGCCGGCCTCAGTCAGTTCTCCGCCTACCCAGGATCGCATCACCCGCTCGGCGCGGTCCAGCAGTTCCTGCTCCCAGGCAACCGCAACCACCTCGACCCGCCACCCTAACTCGCGGAGCATCTGCCAGAGCGGCCGGTGGGCCTCTCGCCAGGAGTCCAGCTCCGTACGGGTTCCCATGCCGGGGTCGATGTAGACGAACAGGGCCGCCTCCGGCCCCATGGCAACCGGCATCTTGAGAGGGAAATAGCCGATCCGCCCCTTGGCCTGGCCGGTGTAGATCCTGCGGGGCAGCATGAATGGTTCGATCCCAAGCTGCTCAAAGCAAGCGAGCTTCTCCCGCTCTGTCGGTAGCCAAGCCAACTCCGGATGATCGAGCACGAAATCGAGCGATAGCAGTCGCCGCCGGGTGACTTCCAGTGAGGTCTCCGGACGGTGGCGGATGGGGGGGATCTCCAGCTCCCCGTAGATCTGCTTGCCGAAGATGCGGCAAATGCGGCGGCCGTCGGTGACGGTCTCCGACGCGATCGGCTTGTGGGAAATGCGTGTCCGGAGCAACGCCTGGATAAATCGGTTGGCGCTGGACTTGGCGTATCCGAAGAAAGCCTCGACCTGGTCGCGGGTGAACAGGCCCGAGTGCAGGCAGACCAGGGTGATCCATTGGGCCTGTTGCCGGGTGAAGCCAAGAGGCCTCAGCAGTTGTTCCCGTCCCTTTAGGTGAGGAAACTTCGTCGGTTCCTTGGGTCGGCCGGCCTGGAGAAAGGGCATCAGGATTCCCACGGGGTCCCACAAGGAAACAAACGACGGTTCGGCTGGGAGCTGCGTTTCACCGCCAAGGAGCAGGGAGATGTCAATGGATCGTACCGGGACCGATCCCCTTGGGCCCCTCTACTCTCAGGGCTCCCGGTCCTTCCTCATCCCCTGGGCGAGGTAACCCGCCCAGGCGTCCATCAGCATTCGGCGCTTGGCGAGGAGGTCCGAGCGAGCATAGGCCTGTTCCACGGCCGATCCGACACGGTGCGCGAGTGAGAGCTCCATCACGGCATGATCCGTGTCCGTCTTCTCGCTCGCCCACGTCCTGAAGCACGTGCGGAACCCGTGGACGGTTGCCTTGGAAGCCAGCCCTGTGTCCCTCAGCACCTTTGTCAAAGACATTGACGACTGTGGGCGCCCTGGCCTCGCAGGTGACGGAAAAACCAGCCCGCTTCCATCGTCAAGCGCCCGGGCTTGCTCCAGGACGGCCAGAGCCGCACTAGACAGAGGAACACGATGTTCAGCGTGGCCCTTCATACGATCAGCAGGAATCCGCCACTCCCGCGCCTCCAGGTCGACCTCGCCCCAGGTCGCACCCCGAACCTCACCAGATCGAGCAGTAGTCAGGACTAAGAATCGTAGCGCCCACTTGGCCGACCAGGACGCCCCGGAGGCCTCCACCGTTTCAAGCGCCGCCGCGACCTCGCCAAACGGTAGAGCCCGGAAGTTTTTGGTGCCGCTTGAAATGACGGGCAGTGCACCGTCAATGCCATCGCCGGCGGCATTGCTTGTGACGTACCCATGCGCCAGACACCAGCCCAACACGGTTCGGATTCGCTGGCGTACACGCCTGGCGGTATCGGTTTGAGTGCCCTAGATTGGACCCAGGATTCGTAGCACGTCCTGTCCGGTAATCTGATCCACCGGAGTGTTGCCCAGGGTCGGGAAGACGTAGTTCTTCAAAGAGGCCATCCAGTTGTGGGCGTGTTTGTCAGCCCGCCAGCGTGCCCGGTTGGCCTTGTGAGTTTTCTGGGCGGCTTCGTTGAAGGTCGGAACCTTGGCCCGCTGTTTCCCGGCCAGAGGATCAAAGCCACGCCGTGCCGCCCTCCGATTCTCGAAGGCGGCATCTCTGGCTTCGGCCAGACTCACCAGCGGCCAGCCGCCCAGGCCAATGTCCCGCCGCGCCCCGTGAATGGTGAGCCGTTGCACCCAGGACTTGGAGCCGCCAGGCTTCACGAACAGGAACAGCGTGCCGCCGTCACCGTATCGGCCCGGTTTTGTGATAGATTGAATGCGTTTGACTGTGAGCTTTCCCATGACCCCCACTTGTGCGTTCCCACAAAGTTACCACGTTGTATTTGGGATTATAGGGGATGTTGTGAGACCTTACAAGAACAAAGTTCAGCCAGAAACTTAGTTTTATCAGTAACTTATGAGACTGTGTGAGATGTAGTGAAAAGGAAGGGTGGTAGCGCTAACGGGGATCGAACCCGTACTCTCTGCCTTGAGAGGGCAGCGTGTTAACCAATTACACCATAGCGCCACGCTGAGGATTCTTTTACCACAGCCTCCACGCCAATTCAATCAATTCAGCCTGTCTTTCCCCGACGGGGGAGACAGCCGCGGGACGGAATAGTGGCGACCCGAAGCGAAAAAGCCGGACCCTCCGCCGCCGGACAGGCTGAAGCCATCATGGAAAGAGCTGCCCTGGCCACTTCGGTCGCCGCCGTGCCGGCTTCTCGCATTCGTGAGATCGCCGACATTGCGTTTTCCATGGAGGGAGTGCTGAAGCTCTATTTCGGCGAATCGGACCAGCCCACTCCCGACTACATCAAGGAGGCCGCAACCCGAGCCCTGGCTGAGGGCTACACCTTTTACACGGAAAACGCCGGATTGCCCAGTCTGCGAGAAGCGCTGGCGGAAAAGTACCGGGAGCTGCACCAGGTGGAACTGGACCCGGGCTCGGAGATTGTCATTACCAGTTCGGGAGTGCAGGCCCTCAATGTGGGTATTCGCTGCGCCCTGGACCCGGGCGATGAGGCCCTGCTGCTGACTCCGGCCTGGCCCAACGGTTCGGCCATCGTGCAGATGTTCAACGCCAGGCCCCGGCAGGTGCCCATGGCGTTGAGGAACTCCCGTTACCGGATCGACTTTGACCGGCTCCGATCCTGCCTGACCCCGCGGACCCGGCTGCTCCTCTATACCTCCCCTTCCAACCCGCTGGGATGGGTAGCCTCCCGGCGGGAGCAGGAGGCGCTGCTGGAGTTCTGCCGCCGTCACCGCTTGTGGCTGCTGGCCGACGAAGTCTACGAACGCCTCTACTATGGCGGAAACGTGGCCCCCTCCATTTTGCGCCTGTGCGACCGGGACGACGCCGTCTTGGTGGTGCAGTCCTTCTCCAAGACCTACTGCATGACCGGCTGGCGGCTGGGCTGGCTGGTGACCCGCCGGGATGCGGCCAAAAAGGCCACCGAATTGAACGAATTCGTGGTCTCCCACGCCCCGGCCATGGCCCAGAAAGCGGGAGAAGTCGCTCTCCGGGACGGGGAATCGGAGTTGGCCTCTATGCGGGAGCGGCTGCGGGACAACCTCGGTTTCTGCCGGCAGGCTCTCGACGCCATGCCGGGCGTCACGCTTCCCGAACCGCTGGGAGCCTTTTATCTGTTTCCCCGGATCGAGGGGCTGTCGGACTCTTTTGACTTCTGCCGCCGGTTCCTGCTCCGGAAGCGGGTCGGATTTGCCCCGGGCGTGGCCTTCGGGGCCGGAGGGGAAGGGTCGGTGAGGCTCTGCTACGCGGCCGACCGAAACATCCTGCGGGAGGCCCTGGCCAGGTTGAAGACCTTTTTGGGCGAGGGCGGGGCTGGGCTTGCCTGAAACAAGAGAGAACGGCAACCACCAATGGACACGAATCTACACCAATCAGGAATGGGCCTTTTGCAAACAGGGCGGGGGCGCGGCTTGCCAGGGGCGCAATCTGCAGCAGGCGGTCAGTAGCCCATGCATTCGAAAATTCGCGTCGGTATCGTGGGGGCGCAGTTCGCGGCCCGTTTTCATCTGGCCTGCTACCGGCAGGTGTTCGGCGTCCCTCTGGAGGTCGTGGGGGTCGTGTCCCGGTCCCGCAAGAGCGCCGAGGCTTTGGCCGGGGCCCACGGGCTCAGAGCCTTCGATTCTCTGACGAGCCTGTTGAATTCCGTGGATGTCGTGGATATCTGCGCGCCTGCCTATGTCCATGAGGCCGTGGCCGTTGAGGCTTTCAGGTCCAACAAGGACGTCATCGTGGAGAAGCCGCTCACCGGTTACTTCGGTGCCGGAGAGGCGCACTTCGACGCTCGCAGCTTTCCCAGGGAAACGATGCTGCAGGAGGCCCTGGCAAGTTCGAGACGGATGCGGGAGGCAGCTTCCCGATCGAGCCGCCGGCTCATGTATGCCGAGAATTGGGTCTACGCCCCTTCCGTTCAAAAAGAACGGGAAATTCTGCACGCCACCAAGGGCCAGATCCTGTGGATGATGGGGGAGGAGTCCCACAGCGGATCGCACTCCCAAGCCTACGGGCATTGGTCCCAGGCGGGTGGAGGCTCCATTGTGGGGAAGGGGTGCCACCCGCTGACGGCGGCGCTCTATCTGAAGCGGGAGGAGGGTCTGGCCAGGCTGGGCCGGCCGTTGCGCCCGCGCTCGGTCAGCGCCCGGGTCCACGAGATCACCCGCCTGGACACCTATCGGGATGTGGGGTTGCTACGGACAGACTACCGGGATGTGGAGGACTACGGCCAGATGCATGTGGTCTTCGAGGACGGCATGGTGGCCGACATCTTTTCCAGCGAGATCGTCATGGGGGGGGTGCACAACTGGCTGGAAGTCATGGCCAACAATCACCGCACCCGCTGCAACATCAACCCCACCGACTCCGTCACCACCTACAATCCGCGGGAGGACCAGCTCCGGGATGTCTATATCGTGGAGAAAACAGGGACCAAGCAGGGCTGGAGTCACCCGGCGCCGGACGAGGACTGGATGAGCGGCTATCCCCAAGAATTGCAGGACTTCATGGAGTGCGTCTTCAGCGGGCGGGAACCGCAATCCGGCGGGGAACTGGCTGAAGACACCCTGGCCGTGATGTACGCCTCCTACCTCTCGGCCGAGAGGCGCGGTCGGGAGGTCGAGGTCCCCCTGAGTTGAGCGTCCGAGGGCGGGCCCCCGACGGTGCCTCGGACGACCGGGCGCAACCCGGATCAGGCTTGCGGATGGCATCGGGCCGGCAGCTCCCGACCCCAGGAGGGTGAAACCCCTTGAATCCGGATCCATCTTCAGAACCCGCCAAGACGACCTCCGGGGCGCCACCGACTCTCGCTGGACACCCCCCCTGGTTTTTTCAGGGAATCGACTGGCGCACGGCGGCCCGGTACGCGGCTATCCTGGGTCTGCTGGCCAGCTTCAGCCAATGCCTTTCGGACCTGAACCTTCAGAAGAGCCAGGAGTGGCCCTGGTGGGAATTCCTGAGACTGTTCTGTCTCTACGCTCCCTGCGCCTTTATGGGAGCGGTCTTCGCCCTGAAGACCGGCCTGGAACCCTTCCTGGCCAATCGTCGCTCGGCCTGGCTCGGCAAGGGACGGCAACTGATGATCTTTGGGGTCATCCCGGGAGCGGCCATCGGCCTTTCCTTTTACCGCATGTTCGCTCATTTTCGGTTCAGTCCAAGGATTCCGCTCTACTTGCGGGAGATGGACAGTTTCTATGACAGCTTTGTGCTGTCGCTGCGGGCTGCGGTGACCGAGGAAGTGGTCTTTCGCTTCTTCCTATTGGCTGCCTTCTACTATATTTTGACCCGGATGCTTCAGCCCCTGAGGGACCGGGGATGGACTCGTCTGGGTTGGCTGGCGGTCCTGGGCTCGATTCTCCTGTCGGCCTGGCTGTTCGGCCTGATTCACGGCAGCTTCGGCTTCGCCACCGCCTTTCTGGCGGGGGTCGTGTTCGGGGGCATCTTCTGGCGAGCGGGATTCGAATCCGCCCTGGTCTCCCATTTTGTGGCCGACTTCATTTTTTTCAACCTCACCTACGTGGGCGAGTGACGCCGGTTCTTCCCGACCACCCATAGCGACTCATGCCGGACCGCGAGATTCGAATCGAAGAGCTGACTTCGCTGGAGGATCTGCGTCAATGCGTCGAGATCCAGCGGGTGACCTGGGGCTGGAAGGATGAAGACCTGCTGCCCCTGAGAACGCTCCTGCTCCTCAACAAGATCGGAGGACTGGTTCTGGGAGCGTTGGATCGCGACGCCCGGGTGATCGGATTCATCAACGCATTCCCCGGGTTCCGGGAGGGAGAGGCGTATCTGCACTCGCAGATGATGGGCGTGCTGCAGGACTTCCGCCGGAGGGGCATCGGCAGGGCGCTCAAGCTGGCTCAGAGGACCGAGGCCCTCCGCCGGGGATTTCAGCGCATCGAATGGACCTTCGATCCCCTGGAAATTCACAATGCACACTTCAATCTGGAAGGGTTGGGGACCCTGTGCCGGCGGTATGTTGCCGACGCCTACGGCCCCAGCACCAGCTCGCTGCACGGTCGCCTGCCCACCGATCGCCTGGTGGCCGAATGGCACCTCGCAAGTCAACGGGTGCGCTCCCGGGTGGAGAGTGGGGTGCGCCGGGACCGGAACCGGCTTCCGGCGAATTCGTCGGTCGTTCGTCTTGCGGCCGACGTGGCCGACATCCGGGTTCGGGATCCTGCCCGCGCAGCAGCCATTCAACGGAATTTCAAACGGCAAGTCACCGATCTGTTTGGAAAGGGCTATTGCGTCGCCGGATTTGAGTCAGCCTCCCCTTCCGGCGAGGTCGGCTATCACCTGGTCCCCTATCAACCGCAGGTGCTGGCCTCATGATTCTCTCCGCCAGTTGGGTCGTCCCGGTCAGCTCTCCCCCCATCTCCGAAGGGGCGGTGGTTCTGGGTGACGGGCGGATCCGGGACGTCGGACCGGCTGCCGAGATTCTCCGGAGCTACCCCGGCCGGGAGGTACGTGAGTTCAGGGGCTCGGCGCTACTGCCCGGCCTGGTCAACGTGCACTCCCACCTGGAGCTGACGGTCCTTCGGGGTTACCTGGAAAATCTGGGCTTTTGGGACTGGATCCGGCATCTCACTCGGACCAAGTACGAGTTGTTGACCCGGGAAGATCTCAGAATCTCGTCCCTGGCAGGGGCCTGCGAAGCCATTCGGGCCGGCGTCACCACCCTGGGAGACGCCATGGATCTTGGCACCAGCCTGGATGCTTT
>JAPOZE010000137.1:929-7532 GCA_026706225.1 Acidobacteriota bacterium | reverse complement strand
TCGAACCCCGGCTGGCCGCAGTACAGGCTGAATCGCCGCAAGGGGCCGTCCCCGATCGGGGAGAAGACCGCCAAGCCGGCAGAATCGGGCCCGCGATCTCCCATGCAGTCCATCATGGGGGTGACCCATTCCCCCAACTGCGACCGCTTGGACTCAGGCTTGATCAGCAAGCCGATAATGCCGCACATGCGGAACCCTTTCTCCCGTTACGACCCTGGGCAGATCCTTCTCGAGCCTTCTCCGACCCCTTAGTGGCACTTCGTCGTCCTTCGTGTGTCTTCGTGGATAACTCTTTTTCTCTTGCTTCAGGTAAGTGACGCTCCCCGCCGGCTTCCACGCTAGTAGAACTCCAGGTAGCGCTGGACTTCCCAATCGGAGACGTGGCGCTGGTACTCGATCCACTCCATCTCCTTCAGGTCCGCGAACTCCTGCAGGAAGGCCTCTCCCAGTTGTTCGGCAAAGAGGGGATCGGCCTTGAGGGCGTCCAGGGCTTCCTTCAGCGATTGGGGAAGCACGCCGATGCCCATGTCCCGCAGCGCCTCCGGGGTGTAGCGGTAGTGGTTGATGTTGTGGGGCGGTCCGGGATCGAGCTTGCGCTCGATGCCGTCCAGGCCGGCCACGATCACCGCCGCCGTGGCCAGGTAGGGGTTGCAGCTCGAGTCGCACAGCCGCAATTCCAGGCGCCCGTAGGGGACCCGAACCATCGAGGTCCGGTTGTTGTCCCCGTAGGAGATGTAGGCCGGCGCCCAGGTGGCTCCGGACAGCGAGCGGCCCACCACCAGCCGCTTGTAGGAGTTGACCGAGGGGGCCACCAGGGCGGTCAGGGCCGGACCGTGGGCCAGCAGGCCGCCCAGGAAGTGGTAGGCCATTTCCGACAGCCCCAGCCGGTTCTTGTCGGAATCGTCCCGGAAGAGATCGTTGCCCTGGGCGTCCCAGATCGACATGTGGATGTGGCTGCCGGTCCCGGTGCGGTTGGACATGGGCTTGGGCATGAAGGAGCAGATCACCCCGAATTCACGGGCGATCTCGCCGGCGGCCATGCGGAACAGCACGTAGCGGTCGGCCGAGGTCAGGGCCGATGAGAAGGTGAAGTTGATCTCGAACTGGCCGTTGGCGTCCTCATGGTCGATCTGGTAGACGTCGAATCCGATCGATTGCAGCGAGCCCACCAGCTTTTCCAGGAAGGCCCGGCTGCGGGAGAGCCCCTTGTAGTCGTAGCAGGGCTTCTCCAGGGTGTCGGTGTCGTCGGCGGGCCGAATGGAACCGTCCGGATTTCGGCTCAGCAGCATGAACTCGGGTTCCAGGCCGGTGTTCAAGGTCCAGCCCCTGTCTTCCAGCCGCTTCACCTGCTGCTGGAGAATGTAGCGGGTGTCGAAGGGGTAGGGCTCTCCGTTCACCCGGCCGGTGCAGACGATCCTGGCAAAGCCCGGCTGCCAGGGTACCAGGGACAGGGTGTCCAGATCCCCCACGGCCATGAAGTCGGGATCGTGGGGCTCCTGGCCCAGGCCCCACACGGCGAACCCGGCAAATCCGGCGCCGTCTGTCAGGATATCCTCGAAGTGGCTGACCGGAACCGCCTTGGTCTTGGCCACCCCGTGGACGTCGACAAACTGGGCCAGCACGAACTTGACATCGTTTTCCTTCAAGAAGGTCTGGGCTTGGTCGAGGTTCATGGACACTATCCTTTCAGTGAGCTTGCCTGGACAAGGCCGGGATAGAGGCAACCCAGCCCCACCGCATCGCCGCCGTCTTCCCGGACGATGCCCAGCAGCGTTTTCCAAAGGTACACACTATAGCTCGGGTCCAGCCAAATCCGAAACCCGGCGATGCCGGACACCTCCACCTGCAGCAGTCGGCAGGAGACTCCGGCCACCCGGCTCAGGGCCACCTGCCCCTCCGATTCCCGAAAATCGTGGCCGCAGGTCTGGCTGAGAACCTCCTTGGTGCGGGACCCGATCAGCAGAAACGAGGCCTCCTGGCGCTCCACCCGGTAGATCCCGGGGGGATTGGACGAGAGCCGGTCCCGGATGCGGGAGACCGCCTGCCCCTGAAGCCCGTCTTCCAGAATCACTTCCTCCCGGTCGATGCGAACCAGTATCCCATGGCCTTCAATGGGTGTGACCGCATAGAGGGCCTCGGCCGTCCGCAGGCCGTTCTCCCGGAGCCAGGCCAGGACGCCGGCTCCCTTCAGACCCAGCCGGGGCAGGCAGCTCAGGTCGGCCAGGGCAAGGCGCTCCTTGAGCCGGTCTTCCTGCTCCGAATCGGAGAATCGGAGGACCGCGGCCATGCCTTGAATCTCGGTCCAGAAGGGGTGCATGGGCTCCAGCAGGTCGTGGACCGGGCTTCGCCTCACGAGTCTCGAGGTTGCAGGTTTCATGACACAGGCGCTTGCTTCTGCCGCAGGTTCCCGGGATCGTAAAAGGGCAGCTCCACGACCCGGGCCGTGACCATCCGGCGACCGCCGGTCCGGATGGGGACGGCCGTGCCGGGTGCCGACAGTTCCGGGTGAACGTAGGCCATGCCGATGACCTGCTTCAGGGTGGGGCTGAAAGCCGCGCTGGTCACCCGGCCGGCAATCTCTCCCTCATGGATCACCAGCTCGCATTCCCGGGGCACGGGCCCGCCATAGCTCTCGGGGAAAGCGAATCCCACCAGACGGCGTTTGAGGGGCCTGGTCTTCAGAATGGAGAGGCTGCGCTGGCCCAGAAAGAAGGGCTTGTCGGCCTTGACCGCCCAGTCCATCCCCGCCTCGGCCGGATAGGAGAGTCCGTCCGAGTCCTGGCCCATGATCAGGTGCCCCTTCTCCAGCCGCAGCAGGCGTTGGGCCTCTACGCCGAAGGGGCGTATGCCGGCACCCCGTCCGGCCTCCAGGATACGGTCCCAGACCCCCACGGCGGCGTCGGCGGGCACGTGGATCTCGTAGCCCCACTCGCCCACGAATCCGACTCGCAGGACACGGGCCGGCGCCCCGGCCACCCGGCCCTCGCGCACTCCCAGGTAGGGGAAGGCCTCCGGAGCCAGGTCGATGTCGGTCAACGGCTGCAGCACCTCGAGGGATCGGGGCCCGGCCAGGTTCATGGCCCCGTAGGCGCCCGTCAGGTTGATAACGATGACCTGGAGCGACCAGATCAGGGCCCAGCGGGTCATCTCCCGGGCCACCGCGTCGGAGGCCCCGCTGGTGGTGGTCACGTAGAAACGGTCGGGAGCCAGTCGGGCCGCCACCCCGTCATCCACCATCATGCCGCTCTCGTCGCACATCAGGAGGTAGCGGCTTCTCCCCTCCTTCAACTTGGCAAACCGGCCCGTGTACATCCTTTCAATGAAGGCCACGGCGTCCGGACCGCAGATTTCCAGCTTGCCCAGGGTGCCCACGTCGACGACGCCGACGCGAGAGCGCACGGCCTGGGCTTCCGCCTGGATGGTTGCCCTCCGGTCGGCGCCGGGGACCAGGTAGTATTCCGGCCGCAGCCAGCTTCCAGCAACCATGAAACAAGCGCCCAGTTGGCGGTGGCGGGCGTGGATGGGAGTTCGGCGCTGGGGGCTGAAGATGCGCCCGGCCAGGTGGCTCAAGGGCACCGGACTGGTGAAGGGCCGGGCCGTGGTCAGCCCGGTCGCCGCCAGCGAATTCCCCTTGAGCCGGGCCAGGATGCGACTGCCGTTGAGGTTGGAATGCTTGCCCTGGCTGGGTCCCATCCCCAGGGTGGAGTAGCGTTTCAGCAGCTCGGCGCTGTCGAACCCCTCCTGCAGGCTGTGCCGGATGTCATCCAGTTGAATGTCCTCGTCCAGGTCCACGAAATTCTTGCCCCGCGGGTGGGGGACCACCGGGTAGGGGTGGCTGAAGGCCGGGCCCCGGCGTGGGGGCTTCGCCGGAGCCTCGAAACCGGCCTTCCCAAGATAGGCCGCCGCCTGGCGGCCGGCGCGGCGGCCGTCCTCGAGCCGGTCTCCCGGGGCATAGATCCCGTTGACACGTCCGGCGGCAAACACTCCCGCCGGCAGTTGGTCCGGGACGTACTGTTCCAGGGATTCATCGTAGGCCAGGCGGGCTCCCGCCTGGCGGAGGATGCCGTCGGCGGGGGCCCACCCCACGCTCATGGCGATGCCGTCGCAGGCAATGGGCTCGGACCTTTCGGGCAGAGGATTTCCGTCCTCGTCCAGAGGGCAGAGCAGGGCCCCGCGGATGGCTCGCTTGCCATTCGCCGACAGAGCTTCATGGACGACGGTGCCGGTCCGTATGGGAATCCGAAGGCCAGCCACCTCCTCTCGCCAGTCCGACGCCTCCCCTTGAGGCCGCAGGTCGGAGACCAGCGCCACCTCCACCCCCGCCCGGTGCAGGTCGACCGCCGCCCGGTATCCGTCGGTATTGGCCGCCAGCACCACCGCCTGGCGGAAGGGCTTCACCGCATACTGGTGGATCAGGCGCTGCGCCGCCGAGGCCAGCATGACCCCGGGGAGGTCGTTGTTGCGAAACACGGCGGGCTGGTCGTAGCAACCGGTCGCCACCACCAGGCTGCGGGTCCGCAGCTTGGTGAGTCTCCGGGAGTCGATCAGCGCCACCCAGCGGTCGGCGTAGCAACCGGCCGCGGTGGTTCCGGTACGCGTTTCCAGGTTGGGCAGGGCGGCGGCCTTGCCCAGGAGTTCCGACAACAGGCCTCCGGCTTCCGGCTCGCCCGGCAACTGGAAGCCCAGGGTCCCGCCGGGCAGGCGATCCTCCTCCACCAGCAGGACCTGCAACCCCAGTTCGGCAGCGGCGATGGCCGCCGACAGGCCGGCGGGGCCGGAACCCACCACCAGCAGATCGCAGAAATCGTAGCGCTTGGGGGTCGCCTGCAAAGGCTGATCGGGATGAATGTTGCCCAGCCCGGCGATCCGGCGCATGCGGCGCTCGAAGAAGGGAAACAGGCTGCGCGGGCGGTGGAAGGCCTTGTAGTAAAAGCCGACCGGAAGGAAGGGTGAAAAGAGCTCGGTGAAGCGGTAGAGGTCCGATCCGACGCCTCCCCAGGTATTGACCGCCCTGGCCTCCATCCCCGGCTGGATGAGGGTGGTGTCCATCCTCAGGTTGGTCGCGTCCCGGTTTTCGGCCAGGGCGTTGCAGTCCAGACCGCTCAAGCTGAAGATGCCGCGGGGCCGATGGTACTTGAAGCTGCGTCCCAGCACCCGCACGCCGGAGGCCCACAGGGCCGTGCTGAGGGTGTCCCCCCGGTAGCCCCGGCAGCGGCGGCCTTCGAAGGTGAAGTCGACCGGCTGCTCCCGATCGATCCGTTCGCCGGGCTGGGGGCCGAGGCGTTCACTCATGGCGGTCGTCTTCCCCATACAGATAGGTCCGCAGGATCTCGTCGGTGGAGGTGTTCCGTTCGGCGATGAACCAGACGCCGCTGGCCAGGTGGCACCACCACTCCTTCTTGACGGCGGCCGCTCCCGAGCGGTGAAACACGTAGTCGGCCCACTGCCGGTCGGAACATTCGTCGGGCTGGGGCATGGGCCGGACGGTGCCGCCGTAGGAAAATTCCTGAATGGGCCGCCAGCCGTTGACGGGGCAATGCATCAGCTTCATCTGCCGCAATCCTCCAGTCCTCCGGGGCGGTTCAGTGACCCACCGAGGCCGCCCCCTTTTCACCCACCAGGTCGAACTCTTCGAAACGGGAGAGGCGGAAGGGCTCGATCAAGGGGTGGGGCCGGTCGGTGGCCAGGGTGTGGGCCATGGTTTTGCCGCACACCGGGGTGGCCTTGAATCCCCAGGTGCCCCAGCCGGCGTCCAGGTAGAGCCCTTCCACGGGCGTCTTCCCCATGATGGGGGAGAAGTCGGGCGTCATGTCGGCCAGGCCGGCCCACTGGCGCAGCACCCGCACCTCGCCCAGGAAGGGAAACAGCTCCAGCAGGTGTCCCGCCAGTCCCTCCACGAAGTCCAGTGTGGAGCGGGTGGAGTGCAGCTCGTAGGGGTCCAGCGCGGCCCCCATGACCAGCTCTCCTCGGGACGACTGGCTGACGTAGAGATGCAGGTTGGCCGAGACGATGATGGTGTCCAGCCAGGGCTTGAGGGGCTCGCTCACGCAGGCCTGCAGCGGGTGCACCTCCAGGGGCGTGCGAACCCCCACCATCTCCATTACCGCCGGCGTGTACCCGGCCACTGCCGAGAGGACCTTGCCGGTTTCGACGAATCCCCGGCTGGTTTCCACCCCGGCCACCCTCCCGCCCTGGACACGGATCCCGGTGACCTCGGTCTGCTGATGGATCTCGACGCCTCTCTGGCTGGCGCCGCGGCCGTACCCCCAGGCCACCGCATCGTGGCGGGCGATGGCTCCGGGAGGGTGGTAGAGGGCTCCCAGCACCGGGGTATGCCCTCCGCAGCTCAGGTCCAGTTGGGGACATTCGCGGCGGATCACCTCCGGCCCCACCAGTTCGCTGTCGACTCCCAGGTGCTTGTTGACCTCGGCCCGCCAGCGCATGGTCCGCAGGGTGGCGTCGCTGTGGGCCAGAGTGAAATGCCCCCGCCGGGAATAGAACAGGTTCAGATCCAGGTCGGCCGACAGGTCCCGGAACAGGCGCAGGCTCTCGTCGTAGAAGCGGACGCCCTCGGCCGTCAGGTAGTTGGAACGGATGATGGCG
>JAPOZE010000137.1:0-919 GCA_026706225.1 Acidobacteriota bacterium | reverse complement strand
GCCGGAGCCGCCTCGGCGACGTCCCCGCGGTTCGCGATCCACAGCCGGCGACGTGCGGGCAGGGCTCCCGGCGTTCGTCGTAGAAGCGGACGCCCTCGGCCGTCAGGTAGTTGGAACGGATGATGGCGGTGTTGCGTCCGGTTCCGCCGGCGCCCAGGTAGCTCTTCTCCAGGACGGCCACCTCCCGGATCCCGTGGTCGCGGGCCAGGTAGTAGGCGGCCGCCAGGCCATGACCGCCGGCCCCGATGATGACGGCGTCGTAGTGGGGCTTCAGCCGGTCGGGGCATCGGAACATGCGCGGTTCCGGATAGTGCCGGCTCATTCCGAATCGTAGCAATCCAAAGGGCATGCAGGTTTCCGGGGAACGCTCCGTGGGGATGGGGCACAACTAACCACTATTCACGTGGCCGCGCCGCCTTCCCATGCGATGAGGCTGATCATAATGGGAGAAACAGGGGTGTTTCAGACAAGTGACGCCCCCGCCCCGCCGGACAGATCATTCGAGGAAGAAACTGTCGATCGAATTTGAAGACGAACCACAAATGGACACGAATAGGGATAAACCTCTTGCCGATTTTCTTCGTGGCCCTTCGTCGTTCTTCGTGTGTCTTCGTGGATTTCTTTTTTTGGCCTTTGTGGTTCACCCGCGTTTGTTTCAGGTCAACTCAGGAAATCTTTACGGTCCGCACGAACTGGGAGTTGTCCTCCCAGTAGGTCTTCTTCAGCTCCAGGTCTCCGGCTTCGGGCTGAACCCTGCCGTAGGCATCGATGGCCCGCGACACGATGGTGTGGGTTCCCGGGGTGGCGTCTTCCCAGAAGCAGGTAAAGAGCTTCCAGGAGTAGGCAGTGGAGTGCCGGTCGATGACGGCCGGTCTCCAGGCCCCTCCGTCGATCTTGACCTCGACGCCCTTCAGGGGCG
>JAPOZE010000195.1 GCA_026706225.1 Acidobacteriota bacterium | reverse complement strand
GGCCGGCTTGTAGGAGCCGATGTCCTGGGCCGTGTAGACCGCGTCGAATTCAACCCCCAGTTTCCGCGTGGAGGCGGCGATCCCGCCGCGATGCACGTTGGACAGGATCACCAGCTTGTAGTGACGGCGCAGGAGGCGCAGCCCGCCGGCGCTGTCCGGAAAAGCGGGCCAGTGCGGCACGGAGTCTCCGAAGGCTGCATCCAGGTCCCGGTTGGATTCAAGGCCGAAGGTCTCGGCGATGCCCCGATGCACGCGCGACAGCAGCTCCGGGTAGGGCAGATCGGGACGGGTCTGCTGCTGCCGGCTCTCCTCCCGGGCGAAGGCTCCGAGGGCGGTCTCGCGAGTGAGGTCCGACCCGGGATTGTGCAGGATCAGCGGTTGCAGGGCGTCCCAGATCCCGACTTCCCAGTCGATCAGGGTGCCGTAGCAGTCGAAGGTGAGGGCACTGAAGTCGGATAATCGGGGCATGCGTTCAGGCTCGGCTCCGCCCAAGCTTGACGATTCTACCCACCCGGCGGAATGCGGTACGTTTGCTACAATGAGCGGTACCAAGTGTTCATTATGGCTTGTTTCCCCGTTCGTGCTCGACTTGTGCGTGTTGAAAAAGAGGAGAAATGATGACGAAAGCCGGTCGGCCCTTCTGTCTGGTCGTGCTGGGGGCGCTGTTTGTGCCGGTCGCGACACTGCCGGCAACGGCTCAGTCGGCCGGCACTCAGCAAGAACAGTGCCTCGAGGTTCGGGTTCTCGATCCTTCGGCGGCATCGATCCCGGGCGCTACCGTCACCGTCGGTAATCGAGAGGAGACGACCGACAACTCGGGTGTCGCCACCCTTTGCAGTCTTGGCCCCGGCCCCCACCGGGTCGTGGTGTCTGCTGAGGATTTTGAGGATCATGAAGGTTCGGTAGAGGCATCCCGGGGGAGCATCACCGTCATCCTTCAGTTGCTCCTCGAAACCGAACTGGTGGTCGTCGGGAGCCGCGCCCAACCCCGGTCGGTGACCGAATCCCCGGTCCCCATAGACGCTATCCCGCTGCAGGACGTGGTGAGCCAGGGATCCACCACCCTCGACTACCAGTTGCGGACGCTGGTCCCGTCCTTCAACGTGGCCACCCATCCCATCAGCGACGCGGCCACCCTGGTGCGACCGGCCAGCCTGCGCAACCTGGCCCACGACCACACCCTGGTGCTGGTGAACGGAAAACGCCGTCACCGCTCCTCGGTCATCGCCTGGTTCGCCGGGGTGACGGACGGCGCGCAAGGTCCCGACATCGCGCCCATTCCCGCCATCGCGCTGCGCCAGGTGGAGGTGCTGCGCGACGGGGCATCCGCCCAGTACGGCTCGGACGCCATCGCCGGCGTCTTGAACTTCCAGCTCAAGAATGCCCGGCAGGGAGGCAGCGTGGAGTTCAACACCGGCACCTACCGCGCCGGGGACGGGGATTCCTACACCATCGCCGCAAACATGGGGCTGCCCCTGGGCAAGAGCGGGTTCGCCAACCTCAGTCTGGAATACGGCAACTCCGATCCCACCAACCGCAGCGTGCAGCGCGCCGACGCGGCGGCCCTGATCGCGGCCGGCAACACGGCCGTGGCCAATCCGGCCCAGATCTGGGGCAACCCCACCATCGACGACGACCTGAAGTTCTTCGGCAACTTCGGCCACCTGTTCTCCAACTCGGTGCAGCTCTACGGTCACACCAACTACGCCGAGAAGAAGGTGACGGAGGGCTTCTACTTCCGGAATCCCAACAATCGGGCCAACATTTACAGCCTGGACGACGGCGAGACCCTTTTGATCGGCGATGTGCTGGATGCCCGCGACGGCGTGGTCGACGGGTCGGCGAACTGCCCCGTCGTGCGGATCACCGACAACGTACCCGACCCCGAAGCTCTGGGCAGAGTTTTCGAGGACCCCAACTGTTTCTCTTTCCGGGAAATCGCCCCTGGCGGATTCACACCCCAGTTCGGCGGCGTGGTCACCGACATGTCGGTGGTAGGCGGCGTGCGCGGTCTTCTGGGCAACGGAATGACCTGGGACGCCAGCGCCAGTTTCGGAGCCCATGAGTCCGACTTCTTCTTTCGGAATACGGTCAATGCCTCACTCGGGCCCGACACCCCGCGGGAATTCGACCCGGGGCTCTACCGCCAGGAAGACACCAACCTCAATTTCGACGTCTCCTATGCCGCCACCGAATTGGTCAACCTCGCGGCCGGCACCGAGTGGCGCCGGGAGCGTTTCGAGATCGGCGCCGGCGGAAGACCCTCCTGGGAGGTGGGACCCTACGCTGCCCAGGGCTTCGTCTCCGGCTCCAACGGCTTTCCCGGATTTCCCGACTATACGGCCGGCGCCTGGAATCGCAGCAACGTGGCCCTCTACGGCGATCTGGAGCTGCGCGATCCGGATGAACGCTGGACGGTGGGCGGCGCCCTCCGATTCGAGCACTTCGACCTCTTCGGCGCCACGACCAACGGGAAGCTGTCGGCCCGACTGGGGCTGAGCAAAGCCGTCTCCCTGCGCGGCGGTGTCAGCACCGGGTTCCGCGCTCCCACGCCGGGCCAGCAGAACACGCTCAACGTGCAGACCACCATCGACCCCAAGACGCTGCAACTGGTCGACAGCGCCAATGTGCCCTCCACCTTCCTGGCGGCGGAACTCAAAGGCGGCAAGCCGCTCGAGCCCGAGACCTCGGTCAACACCACCGCGGGCCTGGTGGTGGACACCGGCCCCTTCACGTTGACCGCAGACTATTTCCGCGTCGACCTCTCCAATCGCCTGGCCCTCTCGCAAACCTTTACGCTCACCGAGGACGAACGCGCGCTGCTGCTCTCGGAGGGGATCGCCTCCGCGGGCACGCTGGCCTTCTTCCGGTTTTTCATCAACGATTTCTCCAGTCGCAACCAGGGGATCGACCTGGTTTCCACCTACACCCCGGCGGAGCTGGGAGGCAAAACGGTCTTCAGTTACGCGATGAACTATACCCACACGGAACTGACGGAAGAGTCGGACCTGCTTACCCCCGGAGACGTGCTGGGCCTGGAGCGCGGCGTTCCCCGAATCCGCTGGAACGCCGCCGTCACCCAGCGGTTGGGGCGGGTCGACCTGCTGGGCCGCGTGAACTATTTCGGCTCCTGGGTCGATCACTTCGACGCCCGGTTCGTCCGCGGCAAGGACTCGCCCCTGCTGGACGGCCGCCACATTCTCGACCTGGAAGCGAGCATTTCCCTGACCGACAACCTGAGGCTGGCGTTCGGCGGTCAGAACGTCTTCAACACCTTCTCCCAGCGGATGGACCTCTTCGCCAACATTTTCGGACTTCCCTACAGCCAGTTCACCCCCTGGGGCATGAGCGGCGGTTACTACTACGCCCGAATCAACTACTCCTGGGGAAGCCTGTTTTAGTGGTTAGTGGATAGTGAATAGTGGTTAGTTGGCCTCCGCCCTGGCGGGCGGATCATACGAGAATGAAAAGGGTTTGTTTCAGTTGCTGAACGCGTCGATTAAGTAACTATCCACTAACCACTGGCCACTTTTCACCTGGTTGCGCCGCCCTCCCCTACGACGAGGCCGCTCATACGGGGCGAAACATGGGCGTTTCAGAAAAGTGGATCAATCCTCTGGAACTGAATCGCGCAGACGCGGAGGGTGCGGCGGAGATTTTGCCGCCAGAGCCATGACGGGCTCACCCGCGCGTGCCGGACCTGGTTGCGGAGGACGGGGTCATTGCTCACCGATTCGCGAAGCTCTCGGGGGTTCAGGCCCAGGAAGGCGTTGCCGGAAGCCCCGGCGGCGCGTTCCGGCTCCGGTGAAGTCTCCCGGGCCGGTCGGGCGCCGCCCCGCTCCAGGGCAAAGTCGGTGACCAGGTGGCCGATACCGCCCGGCAAGAGCAACTCCGCCAACAGGCGTAGATGCCGCTGCCGCAGAGTTTCCACCAGTTCCTGGGGTACGGCCCCCGATCCGGTCACCGAGACGATCGAATCGATGACCTGGGACAACAGGCACATCGAAGCAGCAACTTCGAATCGTCCCAGGAAGGGAAGACCGGCAAAGGCCCGGGCTTCGCGGATGCAGTGGGCGATGCTCTCTCTGCCAGGCCGGTAGCGTTCCCAGGTAGCCAGGGTCTTCAGGATGCCGGTAAGGTCAACTCCCCCGTGGAGGCTGATGCTGCCGGGCGCAAGCGGAGATTGCCGTTGGACGCCCTTGGCCATGGCCTGCCGGTCGAGATCCACCAGGTGAACCTGGGCGAAGCGGCCGGTGAATCGGACCAGGTCCAGGTCGTTGCAGTTGCCGGCGCCCAGGATGCAGAGCTTGGCCGAGGCCGGCTGAGGCGGCTGGCAAATCAGGTCGGCCACCGCTTCCCGGTGAGAGCGGTAGAGGCCCCAGTTGTCCAGGGTCTCCCGGTTGAGCCGCAACTGGCGGGCCACCAGCGGGTTGGTCCACAGGTTCATTGTTGGATGACGACGCCGTTTCGCGTCCCTTGTAGAGGTAGCCGCTGCGTGAACCCGTTCCGCCTGTCGTTGGCAAACCGCTCAAGCTCTTCGTCACGAACGGTCCTCGTCGTTGGGCTCGGCATGGGTCGATTCGAGACCAAGGTCTCCGGCTTCAACATTCAGGGGAGGCCGACGGGACCGGTCCACGCTGAGCTTGAAGATGTCGAACCGGTTGTAGCCGCCCACCACGTCGTGGATCTGCTTGGGGGCCACTGCTTGGGAGAGATCGATTTCGGCGTAGAGGAGGCCTTCCTCGTCCTGAAGAATCCGGCTGACGGGGGTTCCCTCCGGCCCCATGACCACCGAGATGCCCCGGGGGCTTCCATCCAGGATGCGCCCGGCCTCCGGAGTCAATTGTCCTAGCTGCCTCCGTGCAGCCTCATCCAGGAAGCCGGAGGTCACCACGTTGAAGACCTTGCCTTCGAAGGAGTGGGCGCCGGCCCGAATCCGTATGGCTTGCTTGAGATCGTAGTTGCCGCCGCCGGCGGGATCCCGGGTGGGCCACATGGGAGGGTAGGTGGACAGATGGACCTGCTCGCCCTGGGCTAGCAGGGCGAAACGGGCCAGGGGATTGGTGTTCTCTCCGCAGATCAGCATCCCCATTCGACCCAGCCGGGTCTCGCAAACCTGCAGTCCGCTGCCGTCCCCGGGCGCCCAGACCAGTTTCTCGTAGAAGGTCGGAACCAGCTTGCGATGGTGGCAGAGGATCTCTCCCCGGTCGCTCAGCAGCAGGTTGGCGTTCCAGAGGCAGCCGGCGCTGACGGCCGAGACCTCGTTGAAACCCAGCGAGACGAAGATGCCGCTGCGGCGGGCCGCATCGGCGACCTTGCCGATTTCCGGCCCGTCCACCCGCAGACTGCCGGCGGCGAGTTGGCAGAAGAGCGCATGGTTTTCAATGGGCGCCTGCAGGGCGCACCAGAGAGGGGAGGCGGGAATGTAGGTTTCCGGGAAGACGATGAGCTGAGCCCCGTTTCGGGCGGCTTCCCGGATCAGGGCGCAGGCCTTGTCCACGGTGGCGTCCCGATCGAGGAACACCGGGGCCACGTGAGCGGCGGCCACCTTGTAGGCTGGAGGTTGCATGGGTGCCTCCTTCCCGCTCACCCCAACCGGGCCGCCAGCCCCTCGAGAATCGGATCCAGGAGTCGATTCAGCCGGGTGAAGCGATGCGGATCGGACAACATCTGTTCGGCACTCTGAATGAACGGGCTGTCGACCAGCTCGTCGGCGCAGCCGTGGGCCAGGTCCTCGAGGGCTTTCCGGGTGGTTTCGAGGTGGAATTGAAGGCCCAGGACCCGGTCGCCGTAGGCGAAGGCCTGGTTCAGACAGGCCTGACTGCGGGCCAGGTGGACGGCGCCGCGGGGCAGATCGAAGGTTTCTCCGTGCCAGTGAAAGACTTCGGCTTGCTCGGGGAAAAGGCTCCCCAACCGGTGACCGGCGGCATCCTCGGAGCGCTGAATGAGGAACCAGCCGATCTCGGGCTCGCTGTTCCTGTATACCCTGGAGCCGAGAACATCGGCGATGAGCTGGCTGCCCAGGCAGACGCCCAGAATGGCTTTGTCGGCCTGGAGGGCCTGACCGATGAAGTCCTTTTCGGCCTTGAGCCAGGCGTGCTTGGACTCGTCATTGGCGCTCATGGGGCCGCCCATCACCACCAGCCAGTCGATCTCATCCACCGGTGGAAGCGGTTCATCCCGGTAGAGCTCGGTCAGGCTGACCTGCCATCCGCGTTCCCGGAACCAGGGAAGCATGGATCCCAGTCCCTCGAAGGGCACGTGTTTCAAGGTGTGAACTCTCATATCGGCAAAGGGTTTCTCTCGGGTAGCCGCGGGCTCGCGCGGGGCGGGTCAGCCCTCCCGGGCCCCGCAGCCGGACAAGTGCCGGAAGCGCAGGTCGCTCATTCCGTTCCGAACGTGAACACCACGGTGTGGCGGTAGGTCTGACCCGGCCGAAGGACGATGGAGTGCCACCCCGGTTGGCCCTCCTTGGTGATGGAATCGGGGAAATGCTGGGTTTCCAGGCAGAATCCGGTCTGCTTCCGGTAGGCGATGCCGCCCTTTCCCTGGAACGACCCGTCCAGGTAGTTGCCGGTGTAGAGCTGCACTCCCGGCGCGGTGGTGCGCACTTCCAGGGTCCGGCCGGAAACCGGCTCCCGCACCCGGGCCGCCGGCCTCAACTGGCCGGGGGATCCGTCCAGAACGAAGTTGACGTCGTAGCCCTCCCGCTGATCCTTGGCGTCCGCGGGAATATTTCCGATGTCGGCGCCGAGCGTCTTGGGCTTGGTGAAGTCGAAACGTGTCCCCTCGACCGGTCTGATCTCGCCCGTCGGAACACCCTGCCCATCCGTAACCGTAAAGCTGGGCGCGTTCAACTGCAGTTGGTGTCCCAGCACGTCGGTGGCGTCGTGCCCCGCCAGGTTCCAGTAGGCGTGGTGGGCCAGGTTTACGATGGTGGGAGCGTCGGTCTGGGCCTCCATCTCGAACCTCAGCGAGTTGTCGTCTCCCAGAGCGTAGGTGACCGAGGTGGTCAGGTTTCCCGGGTAACCCTCCTCTCCGTCGGGACTGGTGTAGGTCATCGTCACCGAGGCCCCGGTGTCGGATTCGGACTCGTCGGCCACCGTCCACACCTTTCGATCGAAGCCCTGGTTTCTGTGGAGGGCCTGGGCGCGTCCGGGAAGATGGTGTTCTCCGAAGTTTTTGGTCAGGGAGTACTCCCGGCCGTCGAGCGTGAACCGGGCGTTGGAGATACGGTTCGCCACCCGTCCGCAGATGCAGCCGAAGTAGGGATGGCGCGGCAGATAGTCCTCCAGCTTGTCGAAACCCAGGGTGACGTCCGCCATTTCGCCCTGGCGGTCCGGAACATGCATCTCGGTAAGAATCGCCCCGTAGTTGGTGATTCTGGCCTTGAGGCCCTGGCGGTTGGTCAGGGTGTAAAGAAACGCAGGGGCTTCGCCTACCTGCCCCCACTCCACCCTTTGCAATCGGACCGGTTTCTCCTCGTCACCGGACCGGCTGGATTCCGGCGGGCCGCAACTCAGTGTCCCGGCCAGAAGGCTCACGG
>JAPOZE010000595.1 GCA_026706225.1 Acidobacteriota bacterium | reverse complement strand
GCCGCCGCCCGGAACTGCTCGTCGCTGACGTCCATTCTCTGCTCCAGGCAGGGCGCCACCGTAATGGAGGTCCCGGAGGTCAGCTCCAGGAATTCTTCCACCGCAACCTCCATGTTGAATCGAATGTAGTGCTTGGGCACCACCGAATCCACCAGGCCCTCCTCGATCCAGGCGCGCACGTCCAGCCCGATCTGCAGGGCCCCTTCCAGGGTCCTCGGCACCAGAACCTGGAGCTGCAGTTCCCTGCCCTTCTCACCCGCGATTTCCTGCATGCGGCGGCGCACCTTCCTCACGAATTCCGTCATGACGGGGGCCTTGCCGCGGGCCTCCTCCGGCCTGAAATAAAAGGGGTGCCTCAGAAAATCGAGCTCGAAGCCATCGATCTCATAGCGCCGGCAGGTCTCCTCGATGATGGCCAGGTGAAAGTCGTGGATCCGGCTGTGGGAGAAGTCGAAGAGATGCCGGGAATAGTGCTTTGAATCACCCCCGATCCGCAGTTCCGGGTGCTGGCGCCAGAAGGTTCCGGTCCAGAAGTTCTTCTCCGGCCCCTCCCTGGAGTAGGCGAAGTGGGCATCGTTCATGCGCTGGCTGACGAAATACTGAAGCCCCTTCCGGTGAGCCCGCTCACCCAGCACCCGCACCGGGTCGTTCCCCTGCTCCACCAGGTGGCGGGCGTTCTCCGCCCTGCGAAAATCGTAGGCGCTGGAGTACTTCCCCTTGGCCAGGTCCCAGGCCCTCTCGCCCACCTTGGTGTCGTGCAGGAAGACCCGAGGGAGCACCAGGCAGTAGACGTACCGGTCCACCGGGGTCCCCGAGAACTGATCCACCAGGTCGGTGAGCTCCTCCACCTTCATGGGGTAGCGGTGGGGGATGAACACCACGCTGTTGCCGTCGTCGTTGTAGATCAGGCGCGGCTTGCCGGTCCTGCTCCGAGCCTCGCGCCCGGCACCCGGCGTCGGGGAGGCCGCTGTGAGCATGCCGGCGGCTCCGGCCCCGACCTTGAGAAACTGTCGTCTGGTGGCCATGGGACAGCACCTTGCCGTTCAGGGATGGGCGATCAAGGGCAGGTGGGGGACATCTCCCGCGGGTCTCTTCAGGGTGACATCCTCGAAAAGAAGCTGGGGCACGACCAGAGATACCAGCGGGGATGACGTCGTACCCGAACCCGGAAAGAACAGTGAAGACAAGGTAAACCTCACTTGGGGTCGATAGGTTGTGTGGTAGGCGGTCAGAGTTTCCGAGGCGGCCACGATTTCCCGGAAGCTGCCCTCGCTGAGCCCCAAAAGCTCGGCCTTTCGAATCAACTCCTCCCGGCCGTCCGGGAAGAGCTTGTAGGCCAGGGTCGCCGGCTCGAGGTTCGATCTTCCGGGCTCTTCCGGCAGCAGGAACGCGAACCGCCGCTCCCGCGACAGCGTCATTTGCGGGTTCCCGAGACGGCGCACCACGATCCCGAAGTCCAGTCCCCGTTCCTGGACCAGGGAAAGCAGTTCCTCCTTCATTTCCTCCTGGCTCATACCATTCCGTGGAACCACGAAGAGATTGGAGGGAGCCGGACCCGCGCTCCTCCGGTTGCCGGTGCTGTTCAACACGCCTGCGACCGGACTGCGGGTCGCCAGCAGGGTCTTCAGGATACCCCGCTCCACCACCCGGGTCTCGCCGGCCGGCACACCGTCGTTGTCCACCTTGTACCCGCCCAGCAGGGAAACCCGGCCATGGGTCTCCACCGTCGGATCGTCAATGAGGCTGAGAAACCTCGGCAGCACGCGGGCGCCCAACTTGTCCAGAAACGGGTTGTTCGGCCCGGCTCCGAGTCTCCCGAAAGAGAGAAACCGGGGACCGTCCGTCACGGGAGTCGGTAGGGCAAGCAGTTTGGGCACCAGAACCTGGTTCACCAGTTCTGCCGCGGCCTGTCCCTCAAACAGAACCGGACCGTTGTAGCGGTCGACGAATTCGGCCTTTCGGCGTTGAACCAGCCGTTCGGCCATAGCCCGGACCCGTCCTGCCAATTCCTCGCGGTCGGGCAGATCCTCCCACCGGCGACCATAGGCTGCGACAAAGTCCTCCAGTTCCGTGCCATCCACCGCCTGGGTGCCGGCCAGAGCACGAACGGAGACCCCAGGCGATCTCCGGGTAAATGAGGATCCTTCGCTGTTGACGTAGGTGGTCGTCCCCAGTCGGAGGTTGGCCTGCAGGTTGGAACTGAAGATGTCCGGCATCCCTTTGAAAACAGCCGAAAGATCCGTCACCAGTTCTTCCACGCGGACCGCATCCGGCAACTGTCCGGCGTCGCTGTCGTCGGTGAACCGATAGGGTTTCTCCACGCTGAAGTCCGGAACCTCCTCGACGCGGGTCTTGTTTTGAAGCACCGCCCGTTTCTTGGCGAACTGATCCAGAGCCTGCTTGTAGGCGCTGTCGGTGGCCAGCCAGATCTGCCTTCGCAATTCCTTGGTGTCGTCGGCGAGCGGCAGGCCGCGTATCGAGCCGAAACCGGGTCCAAACCCCCCGGACATGTCGAGAAACCTGGTGTTGTCGAGATTGTGGTCCCCGACCCTCACCTCCACCGACAGGACGCGGTTGGCAGAGCTCTCGCCACGGTTGAGCAATCCCCCAAGGCTGGCTGCAACCGCCAGGGTCCGCGTCTCATGAACCCAGTAGGCGACGAAGTAGGGTTTCTGCATGCCTTCGAGCTGCAACTTCTCCATGGTTCGCGTCAACTCATCCTTCAATGCCTTCATGAGGACGCTTTCCCGGGCCTCGATCGGAGATCCTGCCAGCAGAAGGATGAACGAGAGCATACAGACGGAGATGCCTTTCATGACCTTGCTCCTCGAACGCGGGCTACGGAGGTTACGGCAAATCCCATGGAGCGGGAAGGATGGGCCCCCGCTCCTGGGATTTCATCTTTTTCTGGACCTCGATCTGCGAAACCAGGACCGCCGGCGAGACCCCGGCCACCGGGACTCCCCCGGACTCGGCGCCGCAGATGCCGTTAAAGGCTCCCAGGCGATTGTCGGCAGCGGTGATCTTGCTGAAGGTGGTCAGGGGGGTGCCGATGAGGTCCACGCCACGCACCAGCTCCTTGCGGCCGTCGGCATGGATTCGATAGACCATGACCGGCAGGACGTTGAAGGCATTGGGCCTGCTCCTTCCCGTGCTGGTAAATCCCCCCTGGACGTCTTCGAAGTAGAGTCCAAAGGACTTGCCGGCCTTTTTCACCAGGTCGACCAGGAGTCCCTCAAGCTCCTGGCTGGACTGCGGCTTGCTCACCTCGACGAACAGATTGGACTGGCGCGCCACCGGCGACAGTCCCGCCTGCTTGCGGCCGTGTCCGTTCGAGCGGGAAAACCCCTCGACCGGTGTCCGCGACATCAGGAAGTTCTTCAGGACGCCGTTCTCGATGACAGCGACCCTCTGCGCCTTCACGCCCTGGTTGTCGAAACGGTAGGAGCCGACCAGGTCCATCGACTCGATGCGCTTCACCGTAGGATCGAAGACGACCGAGAAGATCTCGGGCAGCACCTTCCGGTTGACCATCTTCTTGAAGGTCTGGGCGTCATCCTCCTCCTTCTGGCGGTGTCCTTCCACCCGGTGCCCGAGGATCTCGTGGAAGAACACGGCACTGGCGCGACCGGAGAGGATGGCGGGACCGGTGTAGGGATCGACCACGGGAGCCGCCCTGAGCGCTTCAAGGTCCTGCACCATCTCCTCGACCACCTTCAGGATCGAGTCGTCGTCGGGAAGCCCCCCGGGGGTGAAGGAAAAGAACGACTCGTAGCGCGGCAGCTCCATCCCGTCGTCGGCCTTGGTGAGAGCGGAAATGAACAGTCGATAGTAGGGCTGCGACGTCCGGATCTCGGTCCCCTCGCTGTTCACGTACCATCGTGTCTCCACGTTGGCCGAAACTCTGGCGTTTGCCGAATAAATGTGAGCCGATCGAGAAAAGGGCGCCGTGTATTTTTCCAGCTTTTCCTTCCACAACGCCTGGTCCATGGCGAGCGGAATCGACTCCTCCACCAGCTTCTCGGGTTTCTCGGCCGTAAAATCTCCCGCCTGGTCCTCTTCTTCGACCTTGATCTTGACATCGGCCCTGACCTTTGCCAGGCGCTCCACGGCTTGCTTGTACTTCTTGTCCGTTTGGTGCCAGAGGATGCTTCGAAGCGCCTGGACGTCATCCACGGGCACCTCGACTCCCCCGCGGCCAAGGCGCTGGGAAAAGCGGCCGAAGCGTCCACGGATGGTATGGGTGTTGTCGAGGTCGTAGCTGCCCACCCTCAGGTCGATGTCGGCCAGGCGTTGTCGCCCCCGCGAGCTCCCCGAAAAATGACCGAACGACGCCGCCAACGACACCCGAACGCTCTCGGTGATCTCGTAGCTGAGATAGTAAAGCGGCGTCGGCTGCTTCGAGAGCGTGTCCACGGAGCGTTGCAATTCCTGCTTCATGGCTTCCAGCACCGGAGTGGCGCCCTGTGCCGGATGGGCAGCCAGCGTGGCAACCGCCGCCAGCAGGGTTGGAAAGAGGAGGCCTCGGTGGAGTAATCTCATTCCATACCTCTCATCGAGAACGAATCGAAACGACCGGGGATTGATCGGCTGATTGAAACCATTGTAACCGTAAAACCGAACACCCGCCAAAATACCTCCGGCAAGTCCGGCCCCCGCCGTGGCGGGCGGACTACGCGAAGCGCCAGCCGTCAGCGCGGCGGATTCCAGTCGAGGTGTTTGCGCAGAAAGCGGAAGGTCCCTTCCCCGTGGATCTGGTGTTCGCCTTCGAACCATTCGATCTCGGTGCGGCTGCCCAGGCCCAGTTCCGTGTAGAGACGCCGGACCTTGGCGTATTCGTGGGCCACCCACTCGTCCAGCCCCACGCCGTCCCGATGGCCGCGCTCCACCATGAAGGGACGGGGGAAGATCAGGTAGGCCATCTCGGCGTAGTTGAAGCTCGTGCCCAGGCCGAACTCCGGCATTTCGTACTCTCCGGTGAACATGTAGCTGTTGGGCCACTCCACGGTCAGGTTCTTCCAGAGCCACTGGTTGAAATCCCCGGAGCAGATGGAGAGGGCGTAGTCCTCCAGAACCGCCGGGACTCGCATGGCGGTCTTGCCGCCGTAGCTGAGGCCGTAAAAGCCGATCCGATCACCGTCCACCCAGGGAAGGGTCTTCAGCCAGTCCAGGATCCGGCGGTGCTGGCCCACGATGAAGGAATAGAGGGAAAGCTTGAGGGGATTGGCCTTGCGCTGCAGCACCCGGAAGCGGTCTCCTCCCCGGTAAGGGTTGTGGGGGGCGAAGACGATGAAACCCTGCTCGGCCAAGCGGGCAGCGAAAGCCCGATAGTAGCGAAAATCGGCAACGTCGGTCCGGATCACGTCCCGGGGAAGCCCCTCCAGACCGTGCTGAGCCACCACCACCGGGCGGCGTTCCCCGGGTTCAAGATCCTTGGGGACCAGCAGGATGCCCCAGGCAAAGACATCGGGCCAGACGTCCAGCACCACCTCGTACCCCGTCCACTTTTCGGTCTCCCGCCAGCGGCGTGAACGCGGGTTGGTTGCGACCATGGGGTCCTCGATGTGTCCCAGGACCTCCTTCCGGAAGGTGGAGCGCCAGCGGGTCGTCTCGCGGGTGAAGGCCTCGGCCGACTCCCGGCTGGCCCGTCTCAGGTAGCGCTGGTCCCGGAGGCGGTCCGAAACTCTCAGCAGGTCCTGAAGCGCCCCCTGGATGCCGCGGACCAGGCGGCGCTGTTGTTCGACCCCATCGGGCCCTTTCCCCGTGCGCTTCGGAGCCGCACCCGGAACTGCCGCGACCACCGCCCCCTCCGCCAGGGGCTCCAGCAGTCCCTGCAGTCCCGCCTCAGACCCCGCGGGAACCGTGCCGGCCCGCGGGTCCGGGGGCGCCAGCCGGACCCGGGCCCCGGCTGCGCCGGGGAAGGCCGCCGCCCACTGCTGGAGCCGCTTGAACTCGGAGATCACCCGCTCGGCCGATGGAGTCTCGATCCTGCCGGGAGCAGCCACCGACCTGCGGCCCTCTACAGGGGGAGGGGGACCGTCGACCCGAGGGGCCTGCGAGTGCTCGATCACCAGGGTGCGCGGCAGCACCAGGCTCCCGATTTCGGCATCTCCGAACTCGGTCAGCAGCGCCCAGACGTTGCGGTAGATCGGCTCCTGCCACACCCGCTCTCGAGCCGAGAAATAGCCGCTCACCAGGCAGGTGTCGATTCTCGGGTCCGCGGCAGCGGCATGGAGAGCAATCAGTCCACCCTCGCCGTGCCCGGCCAGGCCGATCCCGGCGCCCGGCGAGGATCTCGACTCCAGCCAGTCCACCAGGGCCAGGACCTTCTGAACTTCGTATCCGATGAGGTGGCGTCCCAGGGGATAGGCCATGCGGTAGAGCCATTCCCGGTGAGTCATGTTGGTCATGGCGCGGGCGGCGGGCTCGAGAGCCGGGTTGCCCGAAAACCGGCTGCCGCGGTCCACCAGGGCCGGCACGATCACCAGGCAGCCGGATTCCGCCAGGCGAAGGGCAAACCGGTCCTCGGGCCGAACTCCCGGCTGCAGACCCACCAGTTGTTGCGGGGTTACGTCGGCATCCGGCAGGGCGATCACCCGGGCGATTGGGGGCCGTTTTCCGGGGCTGAGCAGCAGCCCCTCGCCCTTCAGCCCCCCCAGGACGCCCCAACGGACGCGCCGGACCGTTACCGAGTCGCTGCGGGCCAGGGGCACCCCTGCCGCGGCGGAGAGAAACTCCAGCCGGGGCGGGGCCCTGCGGTCGACCACTCCGATGATCTTGCGGAAACGCTCCCGGTTGGCCTCCACCGACCGGGCATAGTCGGCCTCGGAGGAGAAGTCTCTGTTCCAGAAGGCCGCTCGACCATCAGGGGCCGCCTCCAGGCGCCGCATCAGGAAACGGTCGATCCCGGCCACCATGCGAGCCGACAGATCGCCCTCCCAGGTCAGCTCGCCGGTGCCGGGAAGGCGTCCGGGTTGCCCGAACGAGACCGGGGGCAGGAAAAGAACCGGAAAAATCAGTCCGAGCAGAAAGATTCGCATCCGCGTTGTTCCAAGCATTTTTGTTTGAAACAAACGAAAAAAGAGTGATCCACGAAGTGACACGAAGGACCACCAAGCGTGACGGCTCTGCCGCATCGGCAGGGCTGCGGCCCGGCAAGCCGGCGCGCGCCCCCTCGAGGAGCATGAGCGATGTAAGGAGGCCACCCGGGAGCGCGGGCGTCCCGCCCGCATGCACCGCCGTTGCGTGCCGCTCAGTTTCCCTGCGATGCGGCGCCCGGCCACCCTGCCGGCGGGAACGCCATGGGCCCGGCCGAAGCAGAGTCCTGGCGCGGTTGCCCGTCGAGCCGGATGGAGGAGATGGCCGAAGCCTTGCCAGGTCGTGTGCGGGCGGGACGCCCGCGCTCCCGGGTGGGCTTCCTCCCGTGACGTCGTCGCAGCATTCGAGCCGTGGGATCACGACTCGGAATTCCAATTTTTCCCAGAATAGCCGGTCCCGGGCGCCAACTCAAGTTCGACAAAAAGGACAATGGCAGTAGAATCCGTGTAATGGTCGTCCACTTGT
>JAPOZE010000565.1 GCA_026706225.1 Acidobacteriota bacterium | reverse complement strand
CGAAAGCAGGGCTCGCGGATAATCCAGCACCAGCGTATCCCAGGGCTGAACCACGAAGCAGGCGAAGGCGGCCAGGTCCCCCCAATTGGCCTGGCGAACGGAGGTGGCCTGGCCCGGCGCGAAAAAGTCCTCCTCGCACCCGGAGGAATCCTCCCGCTCCAGCCGCATGACGCCTCCGTTCCACCAGCGGAACCCGCAGCGAAGATAGACGTTCCTAGGGTCCCGGGTGGCTCCCAGGTAGGACACCCGGCAGCCGGCTCGGAAGGAGAGATCCACCACGGCGGAAGTCAGGGCTTCGGCCACTCCCAGGCGGCGGCAGTCCGGGTGGGTCAGGACCGATCCGACCACCGAGACTTCCGGCTCCAGGCAGGGGTAGCAGACCGAGGCCGTTCCCGCCGGACGGCCCTCGATGGTTCCCAGCACCGCCTGGATCCTGAGATGCCGGCTGTAGTCGCCGTTCATGGAGCGCAGCCAGTCGTAGTCCCCCCCGGTCCACTCGGTCCGCCACAAGCCGATGAGCGCGGTTTGCCGGGCGGAGTCGATGGGGAAGGTCAGGACCTCGATATCGAGGGTGCGCCCGTCTCGCAGCGGAATGGCATCGGTCTTTTCCATCGGCATCATCGCGAACCGGACGGCTCAACCGCCGGCCCGCGCCTCCAGTTGTTTCACAAAGGGATCCCCGGTGCGCCGCGACCAGGCCAGCAAGGCCTCCCTGAGCGTGGCCGCCGTGGCGGAGCCGGCGGGACGACCCGCCAGGTTGGCCAACTCGCCGGGATCATCGCCCAAGTGGTAGAGCTCGGTCTCCCCATTCTCATGCAGCACGTACTTCCAGGGCCGGCGCACCATGGCCCGCCAGTTCTCCACCCCGTGCCAAGCGGCGAAGTTGCGGGCCAGGTTGTATTGCACGAAGCAGTCGCGGGTCCGGGGCTCGGGTTCGGCGCCTGTCAAGTAAGGCGCCAGGCTTTCACCTTCCAGGCCCAGGGACTCGACCTCGACCCCCGCCAGCGACAGCAGCGTGGCGGCCACGTCCACGTGGCTGGCGTCCACCCGACAACGCGTGCCCGGCTTGAAGGCCGCAGGCCAGCGCATGGCCCAGGGAACCCGGATGGCCTCCTCGTAGGGACAGAACTTCTGCCACAGCCCGTGCTGCCCCATCATCTCGGCGTGGTCGGAGAGCATCACCAGCAGGGTATCGTCCAGCAGATCGCATTCTTCCAGGCGCCGGACGAACCGGCCGAAGAGCCAGTCGATGTAGGTGGCGTACCCCCAGTAGACGGCGATGGACTTGCGCCAGGCCGAGAAGTCCTTCCCCCACTCGTTTCTCAAGCGGCGGTAGTAGCTCCCCTCCAGGAAGCCGGGCTCGCCCGGGCCCGGATCCCAGTTCTCCGGTTCGGGGATGTCCTCGGGATCGTAGAGGTGGTACCAGGGCTCGGGAACCACCAGGGGAGGATGGGGACCCTCCAGGCTGATCACCAGGAAAAAGGGCCTGTCGGGGTCGCGCAGGCCGAACATCTCGAAGCCGTGCCCCAGGATCCAGCGGTTGTGCTCCTTGTCGGCGGGGATGTCCAGGATTCCGGTCCGGGGCACCGTCATTCGCGGATAGTGGGCGGATCGATAGGGTCCGCTGCGCTCGTCGTCGTGAAAGATGAAGCCGTCCGGGACTCCCTGCCAGCGGCACCACTCCGCGTAGGAACGCTCCCCGTTGTCGCAGGCGCTGACCCAATCGAACCAGCGCTGAACGTTGCGGGTCCCCAGGTGCCACTTGCCGGCGTAGAGGCACTGGTATCCCTCCTCCCGCAGGTAGTGGGAGATCGGCGGCAAGGTGATCTCCATGTCGGGGTATTCGTCCTCTTCCCCCACCCGAAGCGCCCCCAGGTAGGGCAGATGGGGCATGCCGGCCTGGTGGGGCTGAAACCCGGTGAAGAAGGAAGCGCGGGCCGGAGAGCAGATGGGGCTGGTGGTCCGCAGGTTCTCCACCAGGACCCCCTCCCGGGCCACGCGATCCCAGGTGGGGGTACGACAGGCGGTTCGCCCAAGGATTCCCAGGGTATCCAACCGCTGATTGTCGCTGATCAGCAGGACGATATTGGGCTTGGACGGGGCGCTCATGGCGTTGACCGGCCGTGGGGAAAGGCCCCGGCTCCGGCATTCCCCCGGGGCCGGCCACGGCAAGAAAAGGGGACATTATAGGTCGCCGGCCGAGGCGATCACAAGGCAAGGGCGGGAGCGCCTCGCAACCTTGCGAAATCGCCAGACCCACACGTTCCCGAGAACCTGCACACCCAACGGCGTTCCCTCTCCAGCCTCAGTAATGTGAAAGACGGCTTGCCCATGTCTCGGCCAAAAACTTTCGACATTGGATCATTGCAGCCATAACCTAGAGGAGCATTCTGCGGTCAGGGCGGCCGCACAGTCGCTCAATTGCCGTTTCAAGCTGTCCGCGACGATGGCGCCGCCTGTCGACTCGACAACCAGAACCACCACGGGCAGGAACGTTCGAATGCAGACTTCTTGCGAGTTCTCTTCCTTAACAGACGTGAAGGCGACATCGGGGCAAGGTGGGCGCTATGCCGATTGATGTTCCGCGCTTTTGGGACCAAGTGCGTCTGGGTGAGGACACCGCGCTTGAACTGAAGGAAGTTGATCTCCGGGGACCTCGGCTCCACGCCCTTCGTCGCGACGATCTCGCCGACGAACTGGCGGCATTCGCGAACTCACAAGGCGGCCGCCTGGTCCTGGGTGTCACCGACGACCGCAAGCCGCAATCGCTTGAACCGGACCAACTGGATATTCTGGCCAGTGTCGTGACTGAAATCTGTACCGACAGCATCAATCCTCAACCAGTGTTCAGCATCCACCGCGTTCCGTCACCGGGGACAAAGGGCGGCGTTCTGCTGGTCGAGATTCCGCAAGGTGCAACGGTCCACTCCTCCCCCGGCGGCTGCTTCCGGAGGCGGGGAGACACCAAGCAGAAAATGCAGGCCGCGGAAGTGGGCAGGCTGCTTCATTCTCGAGGACAATCCGATGTTGTGGCCACCGACACTCGGACAGTCCGCAACAGCGGCATCAACAGCCTGCGGCCCGATTTATGGCGGCAATATGTCAGTTCCCGCACCAATGATCCGGCAGAGATCGCCCTGGCCAAGCTGAAATTCCTGAAAAGTGACGAGCAAGGCACAGTTCGCGCTACGGTCGGAGGAGTACTGCTGGCTTCCGAGGATCCCGGAGAGTGGTTGCCAAACGCGTACATTCAGGCCGTCCGCTACGGTGGAACCCGGCAGGACGGCAGCCGGCAACTTGACGCCCAGGACATCACGGGACCGCTGGACCGTCAGATTCGGGACGCCGTGCGCTTCGTGATCCGCAACCGTCGCGTTGCCGCACTCAAGACTCCGGCCCGCACCGACGTGCCGCAATTCAGCGAACGAGCCGTGTTCGAGGCTGTCGTCAACGCGGTCGTGCACCGTGACTACGCGGTTTCAGGGTCACACATACGCCTGTTCATGTTCGACGACCGCTTGGAGCTCTATTCGCCCGGAGGCCTATGCAATTCCATGACAACCGAGGATCTGCGCACCAGCCAGTTCACCCGCAACGAGATCCTGGCTTCCCGGCTTGGGCAATGTCCTGTCGGCGAGGTTCCTGGCAGCGGAGGACGGCAATACTTCATCGAACGACGCGGTGAAGGCATCGCCGTGATTGAAGACGATACTTTTTCTCTCGCCGGCAAGAAACCCGCCTTCGAGCTGATTGGTGATCGTGAGCTCAAGCTTGTCCTCCCAGCCGCCAGCCTACCTCTTCCCGACGGCATCGCGGCACGTATCGCCGTCCTCAATGGCGAGACCGATGCCCCCTTGCCGGAGGCGCACGTCCTGATGCTGTATCCCAACAAGACCTGTCTGGAGGCCCGAACCGACGTGTTCGGGCATGCCGACTTCACGCTGCACAGGAGGCTGCCGATGATCGTGCTGTGCGCCGCCAAGGGCTTCAGGGCGCAGGTGGTGAACAACTTCGCGCCCGGAGACCCGCTTGAACTTCTCATGGAGCCGGCGCCGAACGGCGGATCCCTGATCATAGCCAATCGCTCAGGACATCTACCGGGCATCCGGGGACGCCTGGATCCGATACTCGACACCCTTGACCGCAGTTACCTGTACGCCGACAACGTCGCCATCAACGAAGGGTTGCAGCAACCGGTGCGCTTCAATCTGAACGAGCCTGTCCGCCTCACCGATGCGATGGGAGCGAACGCCACCTTGTGGTTCCGTGAAATGGTGGGGGCCTCCTGTATTTTCGACTACCGTTACGATTGACGGCAGACCCGATTGCAGATCCAACTTGGCAGGAGACCATCTCGCTGCAGCCGACTACACCACTGTACAACTTTCGGGCGCCCGACAATCAGTCACCTCCCTAGCCGACAAACGCAGATAGGCCACAACAGGCGACGCCCGGAGCTCGCCTGTGCTAAGCTTCCCTCCCGAATCAAGGCCAGCGTCGACCGGCCCGAATCGCTCCGAAATCATCGAGTCCCGACCCCGCGAGCACTCCCGTGGCCCAGACCTCCCGCAGGCGGTTCCTGTCCCGGTTGGCGACCGCGCGGAGCCGGGCGCCGGCTCCCGCATCCCGCTCCCGGCGCTCCCTGAAGGCCCTGCGCCGAGCCCTGCGGGGCGTTCACAGCTACCTGCCCACGCCCTTTCACGCCAACCTCGAGATCGACCCCGAGGGGATGCGTCGAAACGCTGCCTTTTATGCCGAGTCAGGAGTCCAACCGCTGAGTTTGGTGGTGGCGGCCGGACTGGGCGAGCTCTTCTCGCTCGGCTTCGAGGAGCACCGGGAAGTGGTGAGCGCGGCGGCGGAGGGCGCCCGGGGGCAGGCTTCCGGTGGTGGCCGGCGTGCGGGGAGGCTTCCGGTTCGCCCTGCGCATGGCCCGCAATGCCGAGGAGGCCGGGGCCGACGCCATTCTGATCTTTCCGCCTGCCGGCGGGCCTCAGACCCTGGAGGGCCGGCGGCGGTACTTCACCGAGATCGCCCGATCGGTCGGCATCGGCGTGCTGATCTACCCAAGGACGCAGCGGGACGACTGGTCCAGCCTGCTGGAAGAGCTGGCCGACCTGCCCAACGTGATCGGCTTTCAGGACTCCAGCGGCGGTGTTGAGGTGGGCCATTCGCTGGGAAGCCTGATCCCCGACCGCTTCCTGTGGATCGCCCGTGGAGAAGGCCACGCCGTCACGGCGCTTCCCGCCGGAGCCCGGGCCTACACGGCCGCGGTGGCCTGCCTGGCGCCCGAGGCCTGCCGGGAGTTCTGGGAAAAGGGCACGGCCGGTAAACGGGCCGAGATGAACCGGATCCTGGAAGAGCGGATCAGTCCCATGGCGGCCGTTCGCAGCCTGCGGCCCGGCTACAGCGCCGCCGGCATCAAGGTGGCCCTGGAGACCGTGGGGAGAGCCGGAGGGCCCACCCGGCCGCCCATGGGCCGGGTGGCGGCCGGGGACCGCCCCCGGATCGAGGCCATCGTCCGGCGCCACGCGGAGATTTGAAGAGCGCGCGGACGCAAGCGTTCCAAACCGGACCCCACCGCAGTCCGACAACCAAGGAGACCCCATGCTTAGCCCGGAACTGAGCCAGCGCCTGGCAAACCTTTCAACGGCCCTTCTGGCCGACGCCCGCGTCCGGCTGAAGCTTCCCGAAAGCCACCTCGACCCCGGTATCCGTCCGGTGGTCCCCTTCACCGCCATGGCCGGGACAGCCGTCACCGCGGAGCTGGAGGCGGTCGAAGAAGAGGCCGCGGCCGACCTGACCCCGCTGCTGGATGCCTACCAGGCCCAGAGCCGTCCGGGTTCCATCATCGTCATTCAGATCCCCCGGGAGCTGCACGGCCACGGCATCTTCGGAGAAGGGGCCGCCACCCTGGCCAGAAGACACGGCTTCGCCGGAGCCTTGATCGAGGGAGCGGTTCGGGACACGCCCGACCTGGCCAGAATGGAATTTCCGGCCTGGTCGCGGACCGTGGCTCCCGGGTACATCGTAGGCATATCCAGGGTGGCCGCCGCCGGCCGGCCGGTTCGGGTCGGAGGGCGCACCATTCACCCGGGGGATGCCATCGCCGCCGACAACGACGGCGTCATCGTCATCCGGCCCCACGAGCTGGAAGCGGTGATCGCCCGGGCCGAAGCCATCAAGGAGTGGGAGCAGCGAGCCCACCAGGCCTCGAGCGAGGGGGCCGACTACCAGGAGGTCCTTCGCCGCGCCGGCCCGATGCCTTGAGAAGTCCCGAAGCCCGGGCGTTGCGGGACCGCCCCCGATTCCCGCTCGCAACCAGGCGCCGGAAGGCGCCAGAGGAACTTGTCGATGCCCGATAGAGAGATCTGCTTCCTGACCGCGACCGAGCTGAGCCGGCTTGTCCGGGCCCGGGAGCTATCCGCCGGCGAGGTGCTGGAAGCCCACCTCTCCCAGATCGACCGCCTCAATCCCAGGGTCAACGCCATCGTGACCCTGGTGGCGGACCGGGCCAGGCAGCAGGCCCGCGCCGCCGACCGGGCTCTGGCGGCCGGCAATGAAGCCGGTCCCCTCCACGGCCTTCCCATCGCCCACAAGGACCTGGTGTGGACCCGGGGGATCCGCACCACCTTCGGCACCCTGGCCTGCAAGGATTTCGTGCCCACCCGGGACGCGCTCATCGTGGAACGCCTCAAGCAGGCCGGGGCCGTCACCATCGGCAAGACCAACACCCCCGAGTTCGGCGCCGGGTCCCAGACCTTCAACCCCGTATTCGGGGAGACCCGCAACCCTTACGACACCTCAAAGACCTGCGGCGGCAGCAGCGGAGGCGCCGCCGTGGCCCTGGCCTGCGGCATGCAACCCCTGGCCGACGGGAGCGACACCGGCGGATCGCTCCGCAACCCGGCCAACTTCTGCAACGTGGTGGGACTGCGCCCCTCCCCGGGCCGGGTTCCGATCTGGCCCAGCCAGGCGGGCTGGTACACCATCGGCGTTCAAGGCCCCATGGCCCGGACGGTCCGGGACGCCGCCCTGATGCTCAGCGCCATCGCGGGCCCCGACCAGCGCTCGCCCATCTCCATCGCCGAACCGGGAAGCCGCTTCGCCGCGCCCCTCGAGCGCGATTTCCGGCAGTGCCGCATCGCCTGGAGCCCCACCCTGGGCGGGCTGCCGGTCGATCCGCGGGTTTCCCGCGTCCTCGAAGGACAGCGGCAGGTCTTCGAGTCGCTGGGATGCCGGGTCGAGGAACGCACGCCCAATCTCGAGGAGGCCGAGGCCGTGTTCCGGGCCTGGCGGGCCTGGCGCTTCGAACTGACGCTTTCGGCCCTGAACCCCGAGCAGCAGTCCCGACTCAAGGACACCCTGAAGGAGGAAATCGAGGCCGCCGGGAAGCTGAGCGGAATCGATCTCTCCAGGGCCGAGCTCCGTAGGACCCAGCTCTACCATCGGGTCCGGGAATTCATGGAGACCTGTGAGTTCCTGATCTGTCCCGTCAACCAGGTCCCCCCTTTCGACGTCAAGCAGCCCTACGTGGAGGCAATCAACGGCGTCAGAATGAAAACCTATATCGACTGGATGCGGTCCTGCTGGACCA
>JAPOZE010000177.1 GCA_026706225.1 Acidobacteriota bacterium | reverse complement strand
TGTGGCGTTCGTCGTTGTCGGAGTGGGTATCCCAGCCGTTCAGCTCATGGCCGGCGGCCGTGACGAAGCGGGCGCCTGCCTCAACCAGCCTGCGAGCCAGCAGCAGGCTCTGGCCGAAGCTGCCCCTCCCGTAAGCCTCTCTGATCTTTTCAGGCTCCCCGCTCAAGTCGAAGGCCTGGCGCGTTTCAGGGGTCAGGATCATCTGCAGGGCCTGCTGGGTGAATCGATCCATGGCCTGGTGCTCGGCCCTTTCGATCCTGCTGCGATACATTCTGTCGACCAGTTTCAACATCGAACGCCGGTCCCGCAAGCGTTCAACCGTCAGCGACTTCGGAAGAGCCAGGTCGGAGATCCGGAAGTCCTCCTTGCTGGGATCGGGAACCACCATGGGGTCGAAAGCCGGATCCAGGAAGGCGCCCTTGGTATATTGGCCATAGGAAGCCGTTTTCCAGGTGTCGGGAACCAGCACGTTGGCGGGAACGTTGTTGCGGGCCCCCAGTTCCTTGGTGACGATGGTTCCCAGGCTGGGAAACTGCATGGCGGCCGTGGGACGGTGTCCGGTCAGCGCGTAGTAGGTGCCCTGGCCGTGGTTGTTTTCTTCGGTGTGGACCGATCGGAGGAGAGCCAGCTTGTCCATCTGCCCGGCCACCCGTGGAAGCAGCTCTGAAACCTGAATTCCCGCCACGTTGGTGGGGATGGGCTTGAAGCTGCTGTTGGGCTTGGGATCCCAGGTATCCACGTGGCTGGGACCTCCTTCCAGCCAGACCAGGATGCAGGCCTGGGCCTTCCCCTGCCCGCGGGCATCCTTGCCGTCGGCAGCCTGCAGGCTCCGGAAACTCAGATATTGGGGCAGGCTGATTCCGAGAAGGCTGAGAGAGCCGACTCGAAGGAAGTGGCGTCGCTTCAGAAGCTCCGGGGTAACGGTCAAACACCCTGCTTTTGGCATCATCGTCAATCTCCTGGCGCCCGCACTGGGTATCGCCGAGGCGGCGTCAGTGGTTGAAGGCAAACTCCCGGGAGGTGATCAGACTCCAAGTCAGGTCCTCCCAGGCCCGCCTCTTGTCGGAACTCTTGCCCAGGACCGGCTCCAGCTCGGCCAGTTCCAGTGATGAGGGAAAGCGGGACAAGGCGGCCAGATAGAGCTCCTGAATCGCCTCGCGGTGGGAGGCGTCCCTTTCGATCAACCGGTCGAGGCGGCCGCCTTTCCTGGATAGCTTCTCCGTGTAGGTCGTTCCCACCAGCATGTGGAGCGCCTGGTTGAGGCTGGGAGAGGTCTTGACTTCCGGGATCTGCAGAAGGTTGGGCCGCCCGTACATCTGCAGAAAATCGGAGGGATAGATGTCGGGCACCTCCAGTTGAATGGCCCGGGTTCCCGGGGGAGCCTGCCCCTCTGGGCCGTTTTCGAAGACTTCCGGGACGCCGGTCACCTGGCTGATGGCATCCAGAAGCACCTCGGCTTCCAGCGGCTTCGGGATGAAGTGGGAGTAGTTCAAGGTATCCCGGCGGTTCGACTCCCGGGGAGTCGAGGCAAGCTGGTAGGTTCGGGAACGGGTGATCCGACGCAGGATCTGCTTCAGGTCGTATCCGTTGCGCCGGCAATCCTCGGCCAGGGCCTTCAGCAGATCGGGATGGGTCGAAGGATTGGTCGAGCGGAAATCATCCACCGGATCCACCAGGCCGCGTCCAAAGAGGTAGCCCCACATGCGGTTGGCCAGGGTTTCGGCAAAGTAGGGGTGAGAGGTGACCCAACGGGCAAACTCCCGGCGCGGATGCCCGTTGCCGGCGGAGGAGATGGCCTGTCCATCCAGGAAAGCCGGCTTGACCAATTGCTTGCGCCGGGGGTGAGTCACCTTCACGGTTTCCGCCGACTCTCCAAAATCCGGTTGGCGGCCGGCCGGATCGTCAAAGAGAACGGCCGCCCCGAACCCGGTCCATTCGGTTCGGCTGATCTGTCCGAAGAAGGACGCCAACCCCCAGAACTGATCCTGGCTCCACTGCTCATAGGGGTGGTCGTGACACTGGGCGCAATCCAGCCGTCTTCCCAGAAAGACCCGCACCTCTTCCGGCATGATATCGGCGGCCTTGGCTTCTTCCCCGTAGGAAAGAAAGTGTCTCGAGGCTCCGCCGTAGCCCTGTGCCGCCAACCGTTCCAGGGCGATTTCCCGATAGGATCTGTTTTGGGCGATGTTTCGCCACACCCAGCGCCAATAGGTGTAGGCATGCTCAGCCCCCCCGACGGCGCCGGCCGCCACCCGGAAGAGCCGGCCGAAGCGAAAGGTCCAGTAGTCCACGTACTCGGGAGAATCCAGCAGGGCGTCGATCAGTTTCGTTCGTTTTTGAGGGTCCCGGCTGGCGATGAACTCGCGCGCCCGATCGGGCGGCGGCAGCGTTCCCGTCAAATCCAGGCAGACCCGGCGCAGGAACTCGGCGTCGCCGGAGAGCGGCGATGCGGGGATTTGAAAGCGGCTCAGCTTGCCGAAGACGTAGTCGTCGATAAAGTTGTGAGGCTGAGGGGAAGGGTTGGCCTGCAATGGTTCGGAGATGACTCCGAATCGTGCGCTGACGGTATGACCGGCGGTGCGGACGATAAGGGTCGTCTCTCCCGCAGTCCGGGCCTGGACTCGACCGGAGTCGGTCACCATCACCACCTCTTGGTTGCCCGACCGGTAGGAGGCCTGTCGGGTCAGGTCGCGGGTTCGACCGTCGGCAAGATGGGCGGTGACCAGCACCTGGTGGGCACCCTTGGCATCGAGCACTCGTTCCTCCGGAAACAGGGTCACCCGTTCGACTTCAACCTCTGAATCCTTGGGTTCGTAAGGAGCGCCGGACTGAATCCAGTCCAGCAGAGTGCGGTAGTCGGAAGACTCGGCGGTCAGGCGTTCTCCACCTCCATGAGGCAAAAGGAGCGTGGGCTTGCGCAGCAACAGGCTGTTTTCGGGTTGGCTCAGGTCGATGCGCGGGGACTCCGGACCTGCGGATTCCAGGCTCATGACCTGGTAGGTGCCGCCTTTGACGATCCAGCGGTAGTCTTCCTTCGGATCCAGGGCGTTGAGAGAGAGCTTGAATCCCCCTCGTCCCTTGACACCCGCATGGCAACTGCTGTCGTTGCACCCCCGCTTGGTCAGGATCCCGCCGATATCGTGCTGAAAACTGAAGGGTGGCGGCGTCTTCAGCGACTGCACCGTCAGCATTGCCGTGGCTGAATGGCTGGCCACCTGCACTTGCAGGGTCGTGCGTCCCTCCGCAAGGGCTGTCAATCGACCTTGATCCTGGATGGCCGCCACCTCGGCGGAGCCCAATTCAAGGGGCCAGACACCCGTCAGGTCGCGTTCCAGGCCGTCGGAATACCTGCCCAGCAACAGCACCTGCTGAGAGGGGTTGAGGCTCGAAAGATGAATGTCCTCCGGAACAATCCTCAACGAAAGCAGGGTAGGGGGAGCTGCGGTTTCCTGGCCGTGGACCGAACCGGGACCCCACCCGAGGCAAATCAGGAGAATCGCCAGGAATATCGCCAATGACCGATTCAGGGGTTGAAGGAGCAACGTTCCTCCGGATTGTCAACGCGTCCGGCGATCAACGGCGGGACGTCATGACCTGAGCTTCTTCGGGCGTCCGGACAGCCAGGAAGGGTATCCTTCCTGCCGGCAATGCCGGGCCCACCCTTCCGTCCACCACCGGCCGGGCCTTGAGTTGAAGAAAGCGTGGGGCGCCGGTTATGGGCGCGTCGGGACTCGCCCAAAATACCAGCGTGGTCGCGCTGCGTTGCGGGCGGTGGTGGCGGGGGGATACGACTTCAACACCGAGCGGTCGATACTGGATGCCCCGCATCAAGGTTTCCGTCCAGCCGGCCGCAGTGCTGACCCAGGCTTGCACACCGGGGGGAAGGTTGTCGACAGTGAGGAGCACATTCCCCTGAAACCCTTCCTCCTTCTCGCACACCACCACCATTTCCCTGGCCTGTCCCGGCTCCAGGTTGATTCGGTCGGTCTTGTCGATGAGTGTGGACAGGGAGGGCGTGACTCCCAGGCTGATTTCGACCCGGCCCAGATGGGGAACCTGCGGGCGCGCCAGCAGCCGATACCTGAACCGGGGTCCCCCCTGCACCGAGGTCAACTCCCGGATCTGCAGGAAGTAGCTGCCGGTTTGCTCGATGGTGACGATCGTCTTCCGTTCAACCGTCTTGTTGACGTCGTCGCCGTCACCGCCGTATTCCATGTAAATGTTGGACACCACCTCGTTGCCGCTCCCGTCCAGGAGCTTCAGCCAGGGATTGAAATGGGGCGGCGAGTTCCCGGGAGTCTCGATCTCGAAGGCCAGTTTCTGTCCGGCCTCGGCTTGAAAGCGGAAGAGATCGATATCGCCGGGCGTCTGGATTCGGCCCTCGATCAGGCCCGGAATCTTCACCGTGCCCGATCGCTCGAGGGAGTCGTTGGGCTCCACTTCGGGGGCCGGTTCGATCGGTGAGCCATGGGCGGGAGAAAGATCGGAAGCATTGCCTTGGCCGGGTGCGGATTCGGACGCCAGGGAGGGTTCCCCTTGGGAGGGGTCCGTGCCGGAGCGGTGCCGCAACAGGTCCAGGCGGTTGGGCTCAAGCGGCCGTTGGAAACTTCCCAGTTGTCTCAGCGTGGCCGAGTCCCTTTCCAACCAGTCTCCCGGATCCGGGTGGGCCAGCTTGCCCAGGACCTGCCGGGGTTCGGAAGACCGTTGTCGGACAATCCGCAACTGGTAGCCGTGATTGGGGTCGCCGGCTCCGGTAAAGGTGCCGACCGAAAGGAAATAGCGCCCCGGTGACTCGAATCGGTGAGAAACACGCTGGAAGAGGGCGAATCTGCCGGTTGAGCGGGTTCGCTCGTACCGCTGAAAGGGCTCCCAGGTCAGGGCCGGGCCCTCAACGGCCAATCGGACCACGCGGGTTGGATCGAACCAACTGTCGGAACGCTGGTAGAGGGTGATTCCGGCTTGGGCCTGGTAGGTGCGGCTGGGGCCCAGATCGGAACGGACGGCGAAGAGCAGTTCCTCCCCCTGGGAAACGCGGAATGCATAGAAGTCCCGCTGGCCCTTCTTTGAAAGTCTGCCGTTTACGACGGCGGGGACCGACAGGTATTGCGCCTGTTCCGCGGCCTGGTGCGGGCGGGCGGTTTCCGAAATGATCGGATCGGAGACCACCTGCAGGCCCAGGGCGTTGGAGAGTCCCCGCGGAGTCACCAGCCGGAACAGGTGCAACCCGAGGGAGGCCTTTTGGGGTATCCGGACCTGCAAGACGGCCCGGTGATCGGCCTTCACTGCTTTCCCCAGGTAGTCCTCCGCTTTCTTGTCCTTTTCTTCCGCGGTGTCCTGGAGTTTCTCCAGCTTCAGGATGGAGGCGGAGAGTTCTCCACCCTCGAACCAGACGGTGTGGGTACCTTGCAGGGCTGCGCCGGAGACCTCGAGGTCGAAGGTCGTTCCCTGTTGGCCGCCAATCGGGAAATGGGAGAGCAGCTTGGGCTCAGTGACCGTGTCGGTCTTCGCGGCGATCAGCGAAGCCGCCAGGCACAGGATTGCCCCAATCGATCTCAGGAACACGGGTAGGTCAACCTTTACACCACTATCCTTGCCAATACGACGCCCAAGGATACCATAGGCGAACGGGTTCGGGGGCGGGTATCCCACTGACCGGGCGCGCACCGGTGCTCCCTGAATCAAGGGCCTGAAGAGCAGGGGTTTCGGAATCAAGAATGCCCCAATCGCCGACCCGGACGATCAGGCCACCGTCTCGCAGATTGGCCACTGGCTCCGGTCCGCGTTTCGAAAGGGGATTCTCGTCGCGTCGCTTACCAGGGCTCCCGGTGTGTCCACATACAGGATCTGCCGGGCGAGGGGGGAGAAGGCCGCGTGGAAATGCTGCATCGATTTGACCACCAGGATCCGCCTGGTCCCGGGATCGATGCCCATATTGGTGAAGGCATCGGCGCCCAGGGTTTGCGTTCGAATGGAGTTGACCACGATGTCGATGCCGCCGGTGCGCAGAACGACGGCGTCCCCGAGAGGCGAGACCGACCGGCCGGCGCCGCTGCCGAAGGTTTGACAGGCGTTGGGGACCACCTTGGCTACCGTCACCGGAATATCCAGTGGGCGTCCCGAACTCGGCCCCATCTTGCCTCCCAGGCGCACGTCCAATCGGGCCCCTTCTCCCGCTTCTGTAGCCACGGCTACGGCCGTCGGATCCCAGATACAGGCCACCGCGGCATCCTCGATCCGCTGATCGATCAGAGCCTCGAGAATAAAGGTGGAGTCTCCTGACGCGCCGCCGCCCGGGTTGTCGGCCACGTCCGCCAGCACCACCGGTCCCCGGTCCTGGCTCAAGGCTTGTCCCAGGGCTTGGTCGATGGTTCTGTAGTCGGGCCGGAGCCGTTGACGCAGTTGAAAAAGCTGCCGCCCCAGGGATTCTGCCAGCCGGTTTCCTTCCCCGGGTACTCCATCGGTGACGACCAGGACCCGGGTTCCCATGTCGGCAACGTCCCCCCAAAGAAACCCGTGGGCTATCGAGATGGAAAGAATATCCTTTCGCTGCTCCAGGTGCTTGATTCCCGCCAGGTAGCTCTTCATGGGTTCCGAGGTGGTGTGGTAGATGCCCATCATGCCGCAGTCATGCAGAGCCATGTGCGGTCGAACGGCGCCCGAGGCAGTCGCGGACAGGATGTGAAAGAGTTCTTTGGCCCGGTCGGCGGCGTCCGTGTGGGGGTATTCCTTGAAGCTGACGATGGCGGTAGCCTCCTCGACCATCCGGCGGGTCAGGTGGCAGTGGAGATCCAATTCGACCCCGACCGGCACCTTGGGACCGACCATGGCGCGAATACGAGCCAGCAGATCCCCCTCGCAGTCGTCATAACCTTCGGCGACCATGGCGCCGTGCAGACTGAGCAGAACCATGTCCACCGGCATGGCCCGCCGGAGGTCCGCCAGGATTTCTTCCCGGAAGGATTCGTAGACGGGGCCTAGCGTCACTCCGGAAGGTTGGGCAAAGGCGCACAGACTCTCCGCCACCGACCAGCCGTTCCGCAAGGCCAGTCGGCGCCAGAGGATCAGAGGCACCGCAAAGAGAAACGGGTCGGGGCCGTGTCTCCCCCCTCTGACCAGGCAGGTTTCCTCAAAGGTGCGGTAGCCGGTGGGGAAGGGAGAAAAGGTGTTGGTCTCGGTGCCCAGAGAGGCGAGAAAGAGTTTCATGGGTACCCATCCGCCGGGTCATTCCCCCGGGATCGATGTCTCCCGGCATGACTTGCCGCTGTCGGGGGAGCCTATTGCACGACGTCCCCTACCTGCGGGATTTTGCAAAAGGCCTGGGGATTATTCCCCAATCCGGTCCGGGCACGGAAACGTTTTCGGTGGCGCCCGCCCGAATCTGGCACCCGGAGGAGGACGGACGCAAGTCGGCATGAGATGATATGATTTTCCCGGTCCGCGCCATGATGTTTCCGGTCATCCGATTGCTCTCCCCGAAGCGGTTTCGGGTGGCCGCCAATTCACCGAAAGGAAGAATCGTGAATCCCAAGACACTTGCATTGTCCATTGCTTTCCTCATTGCAACCGCGGCGGGTTGTGGCCGCAATGCCGTTCCCGACAATGCGGCTGCCTTGGAAGAGAACTTCCGGCAGTCAC
>JAPOZE010000208.1 GCA_026706225.1 Acidobacteriota bacterium | reverse complement strand
CATCCGTGTCCAATTTGGGGTTGAGGGAGCCCAGCGAGAACGCTAGACTTAAGGATCAACGTCAGGGGCTTGTTCAGCTTACCGGGGCCGGGTTGCGACTATGGCCGCGCCCCTGCCGGCGAGGCGGAGGGAAGATGTCGGGCAGCCCGGACGGACGGAATGCTTCCAGAGAGGTCAGTCCATGAGAAGGAAGGCTAGCTTGAGGCTGGGATGGTTTTGCGGGATGGTTGCGGGCCTGGTCCTGGGGGCGGGAACGGCCGCCTGGGCGCAAGGTCCCGAGCAGCCGGCGGTTGAGTTCGACCGCGACATTCGCCCCCTCCTGACCGACCGCTGCTACGCCTGCCACGGGCCCGACGAGGCGGCCCGCGTCAACAAACTGCGCTTCGACACCAAGGAGGGAGCCTTCACCGACCTGGGCGGATACCGGGCCATCGCCCCCGGCGATCCGGAGCGGAGCGAGATGTTCAAGCGAATTACCGCCGGGGAGGAGGCCCTGCGCATGCCCCCGGCCTACTCCGGGCTCGAGCTGAACAAAAAGGAAATCGAGCTCATCCGCCTGTGGATCGAGCAGGGGGCCCGGTGGCAACGTCACTGGTCCTTTATCCCTCCCAAGCGTCCTTCGCTGCCCAAGGTTGCCGACGAGGGCTGGACCCGCAACCCGATCGATTTCTTTGTGCTGGACCGACTGCGCAAGGAGCGGTTGGACCCCTCCGCCCAAGCCGACAAGACGGTGCTCATTCGCCGGGTCACGCTGGACCTGACCGGGCTGCCCCCCACGCCGGAAGAGGTGGATGCCTTTCTGGCCGACGATTCTCCCCAAGCCTACGAGACGGTGGTGGACCGTCTGCTGCGTTCCCCGCGCTACGGCGAGCACATGGCCCTGGGCTGGCTGGACGCGGCCCGCTATGCGGACAGCAACGGCTACCAGACCGACGGGGAACGAACCATGTGGCGCTGGCGGGACTGGGTGATCGAGGCCTTTAACGCCAACATGCCCTTCGATCGCTTCACGGTGGAGCAACTGGCCGGGGACATGCTCCCCAATCCCACCCTGGAGCAGCGCATCGCCACCGGCTTCAACCGCAACCACCGCGGCAACGGCGAGGGCGGCATCATCGCCGACGAGTTTGCCGTCGAGTACGTGGTGGACCGGGTGGAGACCACCGCCACCGTCTGGCTGGGCCTCACCCTGGGCTGCGCCCGCTGCCACGACCACAAGTACGACCCTTTCAGCCAAAAGGATTTTTATCGGAGTTACGCCTTCTTCAACAACATCCCCGAGCGCGGCAAGGTCTACAAGTACGGCAATTCCCCTCCGATGATCAAGGCCCCCACCCGCCCGCAACAGAAGCAGCTTGCCGACCTGCAAGGGAAGCTGGCGCATGCGGAGCGGGACTTCAAGGCTCTGGAGCCGGAGCTGGACCGGGCCCAACAGCAGTGGGAGGCCTCCTTCAGGAAACGCCGGCCGCTCCACTGGTCCATTGCGGAAGGACTGTTGGGGCACTTCCCGCTGGAAGGAAAGGCACGCGGTTGGCGGCGTCCCCGCCCGGCCTCCGCCAAAGGGAACAGGGCCAAGTCCGGGTTCAAGGACGGCCGGCCGGAATTCACCCAGGGCAAGATCGGCCAGGCCGCCGGTTTCGACGGCCGCCGTTATATCGATGCCGGAGATCTCGGCAATTTCGGCTTCTACGAGCGTTTCTCACTGGGAGCCTGGATCTACCCCGAGGGCGCGCAGGGCGGGGCCATTGTCTCGCGGACCCTGGAACTGGAGAAGGAAAAGGGCTATCGGGTGGCCCTGCTGGAGGGCAAGATTCACGTCAACCTGGTGGTGCGCTGGCTGGACGACTCCATCCGAGTCGAGACCGAAAGGACTCTGGCCCCCAATCGGTGGCACCACGTCATGGTGACCTACGACGGGTCCCGCACCTCCAAGGCGATCAGGATCTACGTCGACGGCAGGCCGGAGAAATTCAAGGTGCTGGTGGATGACCTGAACCTCACCTTCGAGAACCAGGAACCCTTCCGCATCGGCTCGGGGGGCGGAGCCGGAAGTCGCTTCCACGGTCTGATCGACGAGGTGAGAGTCTACGATCGGACCCTCCCGCCGGACGAGGTAAAGGTGGTCGCCACATCGACGGCAATCAACGACATCACCAGGAAACCGCCGGAGCGGAGAAGCCCGGCCGAGACCGACAAGCTCCGCGCCTACTTCCTGCAAAGACACGCTCCCAAGCAGGTGCGGCGGGCCCACCGGCGGATTCTGGACCTCCAGAAGCAGATTACCGCTCTGTTGGAGACGGTTCCCACCACCATGGTGATGCAGGAGCGGGAGGAGCCGCGAGAGACTTTCATGCTGCTGCGAGGCGCCTACGACCAGCCCGGCGACAAGGTGAGTCCCGGCGTTCCGGAAGTCCTCGGCGGAGGAGCCAACGGAAGGATCCGCAATCGCCTGGACCTGGCGCGCTGGTTGGTCAATCCCGGCAACCCCCTGACTCCCCGCGTGGTGGCCAACCGTTACTGGCAAAGGCTCTTCGGCCAGGGACTGGTTCGAACCGTCGAGGACTTCGGCTCCCAGGGCGAGCGGCCGACCCACCCCGCCCTGCTGGACTGGCTGGCCAGCGAGTTCGTGAGCTCCGGCTGGGACCTCAAGGGCCTGCAGAAGACCCTGGTCATGAGCGCCACCTATCGCCAGTCCTCCCGGGCCACCCGGGAACTGCTGGCCAGGGATCCTGAAAATCTCCTGTTGGCGCGAGGCCCCCGCCAGCGGCTCTCGGCTCACGCCATCCGGGACCAGGCCCTGTTCGTGGGGGGCCTGCTGGTGGAAAAGCTGGGAGGCCCTTCGGTGAAGCCCTACCAGCCGGCCGGGCTCTGGGAGGAACTGGCGGGAGACATCGCCTACAACCAGAGCACCGGGGAAGATCTCTACCGCAGGAGTCTCTACACGTTCTGGAAGCGCACCATCGCACCGCCCTCCATGCTGAATTTCGACGCCGCCGCCCGCGAGATGTGCGATGTGCGAGTCAGCCGGACCAACACCCCCTTGCAGGCGCTCAACCTGATGAACGACGTCACCTTTGTGGAGGCTGCGCGCGGGCTGGCTCAGAGGGTGCTGGCCGAGCCGGAGAGCCAATCCCACCCGGACCGGATTACCCGCGCCTTTCGCCTGGCCACCGCCCGCCCGCCGACGGCCGAGGAAGGAAAGATCCTGCTGGAAAGCCTGGAAGCCCACCTCGCTTCCTATCGTTCCGACCGAAGGGCTGCCAAGGAGTTGTTAAACACCGGAGAATCCCCGGTCCCCAAGGGTCTGGACCCCCGCGAGGTGGCTGCCTACACGGCCGTCGCCAGCCTGATCTTGAATCTCGATGAAACCATTACCAAGGAGTGAGCCATGAATCCCTTCCTGGAAAGCCAGCTTCTGCTCACCCGCCGCCACTTTTTCGGTCTCTCCAGTTGGGGACTGGGGACGGCCGCCCTGGCATCGCTGCTGGAGGGAGACGCGGCCGCGGCCGGACCGGACCGGTCCGATCTCCAGCCGCTTCCCGGCGAGGCGGGGCTGGCGGAGCTTCCCCACTTTGCCCCCAGGGCCAAGAGAGTGATCTACCTGTTCCAGTCGGGCGCTCCCGCTCAAATGGACCTGTTCGACCACAAGCCGGCGCTCCAGAAGCGCCGTGCCCAGCAACTGCCCGACTCGGTGCGCAAGGGCCAGCGGCTCACCGGGATGACCGCCACCCAGGACAGCCTGCCCATCGCCCCCTCGATCTTCAAGTTCAAGCAGAATGGCCAATCGGGAGCCTGGGTCAGCGAAATCATGTCCCATACCGCCAAGGTGGCCGACGAGCTGTGCTTCATTCGGACCATGCATACCGAGGCCATCAACCACGACCCGGCCATTACCTTTTTCCAGACCGGCGCCCAGTTGGCCGGCCGTCCCAGCATCGGAGCCTGGCTCTCCTATGGGCTGGGAAGCCAGAACCGGGACCTGCCCACCTTTGTGGCCATGATCTCGCAGGGGACCGGCAAGTCCGACAGCCAGCCCCTCTACGATCGCTTGTGGGGCAGCGGCTTCCTTCCCACCCGGTACCAGGGAGTCAAGTTTCGCTCGGTGGGAGACCCGGTGCTCTACCTCTCCAATCCTGCGGGACTCTCGTCCGCCGGACGCCGCCGCTTCCTGGACGACCTCTCCCGCCTCAACCAGTTGAAGCTGAAGGATTTCGGAGATCCGGAAATCTCCACCCGCATCTCTCAGTACGAAATGGCCTACCGGATGCAGACCTCGGTGCCGGACCTGATGGACCTGTCGAGTGAACCGGAGAGAACCTTCGAGCTCTACGGGCCGGCGTCCCGCAAGCCGGGGACCTACGCCGCCAACTGCCTGCTGGCCAGAAGGCTGGTGGAACGCGGCGTGCGTTTCGTTCAGCTCTTCCACCGGGGCTGGGACCAGCACTCCAAGCTCCCCGAGCAGATCAAGGGGCAGGCCCTGGATACCGACCAGCCCTCGGCGGCCCTGATCCAGGACCTGAAGGAACGCGGACTGCTCGAGGACACGCTGGTGATCTGGGGCGGCGAGTTCGGTCGCACCATCTACTGCCAGGGAAAGCTCACGGCCGACGACTACGGCCGCGACCACCATCCCCGCTGCTTTACCATCTGGATGGCGGGCGGGGGCATCAAGCCCGGGACCACTTACGGAGAAACGGACGACTACAGCTACAACATCGCCAGCGATCCCGTCCACATTCACGATCTCCATGCCACCATCCTGCACTGCCTGGGGATCGACCACACCCGCCTGACCTTCAAGTTCCAGGGGCGTCATTTCCGGCTGACGGACGTGCACGGCAAGGTGGTGAAACCGATTCTGGCCTAGCTGGTGCGCCGCTCTCACTCCTACAAACCTGCGCGTCCGCTCCCCACCCAATCCAGAGGAAAAGCACTGAAGAGCAATTCACCACCTTCGAAGCCGCCTTCAGAGCGGCAGGTTTCCCGAAGAAGTCTTTGCAAAATGGGCGCAATGGCCCTCGCGGGAACGGCCCTTCCCTGGGGCTGCCGTCAGCCGCCCGCCTCGCCCGGCCGGCACTGGAGCTCCACGGAGGAACTGATCAAGGCCCTGGACGGTCCCCACAACTACCTGCCCACTCCGTTTCACGCCGACTACTCGGTGGACGTGGAAGGCCTGCGCCGCAACGTGGCCTACCACGCCGAAAGGGATCGTCTGACAGTCGTGGTCGGAGGCGGCTATGGCGAAGGCTGGAAGCTGGGCCTGGATGAGCACCGCGAGGTGGTCGCCGCCGCCGTGGCCGGGGCCCGGCGGCAGATGCCGGTGATGGCGGGAGTGATCGGCGGATACAGGATATCCATCGAGATGGCCCGGAATGCCGAAAGGGCCGGCGCGGATGCGCTGGTGATTTTCCCTCCCCGGGGGCGACACTGGCGTGCCGAAAACTACTTCGAATTCTACAAGGACATCATTGCTTCGGTTTCCATCGGCGCCGTCGTCCTCCCCAGTGGCCAACACGATTTCTGGCCGGAGGTGCTCATCCGATTGGCCGAGATCCCAAACATGATGGGATTCTTTCCCTCTCTGGGCGATGATGAGGACTACTACCCCAGGACCGGGGGACAGATTCTGGAGGCCGTTGCCAAGCCCCTGCTGTTCATGGCGGAGAATGAACCGGCCGCCTCCGCTTCGTTTTCCCGGGGAAGCCGCGCCTACTCCACGGCGGCGGCCGCTTTGGCTCCGGAGGCCTCCAGGCGCTTCTGGAAGCACGGCGTGGCCGGAGAGACCGCCAAAATGGAGGAGGTGCTGCAAACTGAATTGGACCCCATTCTCAAGATCCGCGGCTACAGGCCGGGCTACGGCATCAGCGGCATCAAGGTGGCCATGGAAGCCTTGGGAAGGGCCGGGGGCCCTGTCCGTCCGCCCGGGACCCAGGTGGACCCCGAAGATCGGGCAGGCATCGCCGAGATCCTGCGGACGCATCCCGAGACCCGTGGGCAGGTGGTCGAGGACTTTACCTGATCCGTGTTTCTCTGCGGGCTCTCTCAGCGACGATCCTCCGTAATCCTTTCAACAACAGTTCCGGGGAAAATCCCTCATGGTAACCAAGACACCCACCGAGCTTCGCCGGTTGACCCGGCAGATACTGGAAGCGGCCGGCGCCGTCCCGGATCAGGCCGATATCGTGGCCGAGCACCTGGTCCTGGCCAACCTGCGTGGGGTGGACTCCCACGGGGTGTGGCACGTCGAGGGCTATGTGCAGGCCATCCGGGACGGACACATCCGCGTGGCGGCGGAGCCGAAGATCGCCCGGGAAACCCCGGCCAGCGCTCTGGTCCGGGGAGATTGGGCCTTCGGACACGTGGTGGGGCGTTTCGCCATGCAGACGGCCATTGAAAAGGCCAGGAACCAGGATGTGTCAGTCGTCTCCCTGGTTCAAACCCACCACATCGGCCGACTGGGTCACTACGCGGAAATGGCCGTGGCCGAGGGCATGGTTTCGATGGTCTGGGCCGGGGGCCAAGGGGCCGAAAAACCCGCTGCTGTCCCCTATGGCGGGCGCAAGGCCCTCTTCCACACCAATCCCATCGCCATGGGCTTGCCCGCGGGAAGTCAGGCCCCGGTCATCATCGATTTCGCCACTTCCGCCACCGCCGGTGTCAAAGTGGTCAACGCCTTCAACCGGAATCAGCAGCTTCCCCCCGATTCCGTCGTGGACAAGGAGGGGAATCCCACCACCGACCCCCGGAAGTTCATCGACGGCGGCGCCCACCTGCCATTCGGCGGCCACAAGGGCTATGCCCTGATGCTGGCCACCGAGATGCTGGGCAGAACCTTCAGTGGGGCCGACGACGGAGCCGAGCTCGACTATTCCGATCCTCTCTTCCGACGCCATGGCACCACCCTGATCGTCTTCCGGGCCGACCTGTTCCAGCCGATGTCCCGGTACAGCCGGCGCGCCGACGAGCTGGCCGGCCGAGCCCTGGCCATTCCACCCGCCCCCGGCTTCAAGGAAGTTCTGCTGCCCGGCGTGCCCGAGGACCGAACCGAGAAGGTCCGCCGGCGCGACGGCATTCCCATCGCCGACGACATCTGGGAAACCATCGTCCAGGCGGCATCCTCGGTGGGTGTCCAGGCCTGATCGTTCTTCGACACTTCCCATTCGACCTGAACTTCAATGCCTGCCGTAGTTACCCAAAAGCGCAATGGCGTACGACCACTTTCCGGGTTCAATACGGCAGCGAATCGCGTAGAAGTGCTGGCTGGCCTTCACTCGAGCAGCTAGAATATAAGCCTGATCCGGCGAGGGACACTCCTTGGTCCGGTTCCTGGTTGCGTGCTTCCTCCTTCGGCCCGGGCCAGATCAGAAGATGAGGTTTCCATACCGTGAAACAATACACGGCGGTTGTCGAACAGGATCCCGAGACCGGTCTCTACGTGGGCTACATTCCCGGATTCCCCGGAGCCCACTCTCAAGCCGACACGCTGGACGAGCTCAACACGAACCTTCGCGAAGTGGTGGAAATGCTCCTGGAGGATGGAGAACCAATGCTTGAAGGCGAGTTTGTCGGCACTCAACGTATCTCCCTCCCGTGAGTCATGACAAAGGTGCCGGTACTCAAGCCGCGCGAGGTCGTCGCGATCTTGAAGCGTCTC
>JAPOZE010000392.1 GCA_026706225.1 Acidobacteriota bacterium | reverse complement strand
GGCGGGTCGCCAAGTCGATTCCCCTGGGACGCTGGGGAGAACCCCATGAGATCGCTCAGGGCGTGGCCTTTCTCTGCAGTCCGGCGGCAACCTGGATCACGGGAGAAGTCCTCAGAGTCAGCGGCGGGCTGGAAGGCGTTTCAGCCACTCCCCCCAAAAAGCCCAAGGCGTCGCCGGCGAGCCGTGACTCCGGGTGAGACAATTGGGCCTTAGCGGACGGATCATACAGAGGAAAATCAGGCGATCGATGTCGTTTTGAAAATAAAGGCGAACCACGAAGGAACACGAATAGACACAAATTCTGATGGACCTCCTTCAACTTATTGGTGTTCATTCGTGTCCATTCGTGGTTCGTCTTTTCCCTTCGTCGATATCTTTTCCCCTTTCCGACCTTGGGCGGACCCCTCTTGAGCCTTCTCCAACCCCTTCGTGGTCCTTCGTGTGTCGTCGTGGATAACTCTTTTTCCGTTTGTGCCCTTGGTGGATATCTCTTTTTGGACTTTGTGGATAACCCCCAATTGTTTCAAGTGAGTTCGCTCAACCGTCCATGAGTGCGGCTCATCGGGTCGGCACGTCCGCCTGGGCGAACATGCCGGCGGTGGTCTCGATGGGCGGCCAGGGGATCCGGGCCGTCACCTCGACCAGGCAGGGGCCCGGCTGTCGCAGGGCCTCCGAGAGGTTCCGGGACAGATCCTGCAGGCGCTCCACCCGCAGGGAGGCGGCTCCAAAGGCCTTGGCCAGGGCCGCGAAATCGGGGCCGACCAGGTCGGCCGCATGGGTGCGGCCATAGCGGGCCATTTGCTGAGGGCGCAGCACCCCGTAGCCCTTGTCGTTGAAGACCACCATCACCAGGGGCAGCCCACACTCGACCGCCGTGGCCAGCTCCTGGCAGTTGAAGAGAAAACCTCCATCTCCCGACAGCAGGACCACCGGTCGCTGGGGCTGGGCCAGCTTGGCTCCTATGGCCGCGGGCAGTCCGAATCCCAGGGTGCAGAATCCCCAGGGGCTGTGGAAGCCGGCCGGCTGGTAGACCTCCAGCAGGTGGTGGCACCAGGTGGCGGCCGCGGTCAGGTCGCTAACCAGGATGCTTTCCCGGGGAAGCGCCGCTCTCAGACATTCCACCAGCTCCACCGCCCTTGCCGCCCGTTGCCGGCATTCGCCCCATATCCGAGCGCGAAGCTCGCTGACCTCCCGGACGCGGTTCCGAGAGGGCGCCGCTCCTCGGTACCGTTCCAGCATGCCTTCCAGCGCCGGCCCGGCGTGACCGACCACGGCGGCGCTGACCGCGTAGTTGCGGCCGATCTCGGCGGGGTCGATGTCGATGTGGATCAACTGCTCCGGCAGCTTCAGGCGCCAGCGTTCGGTTTCGATCTCCTTGAACCGGGTTCCCACCGCCAGCATCAGGTCGCAGGTCTCCAGGTAGGCCTGGCCGGCCGGATGGAGCAGGGTGTTGCCGCCGGAGAGGGGATGGTCTTCGGGAATGGCTCCCTTGCCCAGGGCGGTGGTGAAGACAGGAGATTGCACTCTTTCCGCCAACCGGGTCAGCGCGACCGAGGCGCCGGCCCGGATGAGGCCGCCCCCGGCCCAGATGACCGGACGGCGGGCTTTCTCCAGCAGTCGGCAGGCCCGGGAGAGTTCCTCCGGTCGGGGTTGCTCCGGTGTCGTCTCCAGGGGCGCGGGCAGGGCAGGCTGGCCCTCGGAGTCCAGCACGTCGCAGGGGATCTCCAGGGCCGCCGGCCGCGGCCGCCCCGAACCCAATTGGGCGAAGGCCTCTCGCACCAGCCAGGGGATGGCCTCCACCGTGGTGGCCTGCTGCCACCACTTGGTGACTGCCCGGAAGCCTCCCGACTGGCCGGAGCACTCGTGCAGCAGGCCCTTTTCCCGGCCCAGAAAGTCCGCCTGGATCTGGCTGGCGATGCACAGGACTGGGGAGGAGTCGCTGAAGGCCGTGCCCAGCGGAGTCAGGGTGTTGAGGGCCGCCGGTCCGGTGGTGCTGAGACAGACGCCGACGTCTCCACTTTCACTGGCCCGGGCGTACCCGTCGGCCATGAAGGCTGCACCCTGTTCGTGGCGGGCGCTGACGTGGCGGATGGGACTGTCCAGCAGGGCGTCGTAAACCGCCAGGTTGTGAGTGCCCGGGATGCCGAAGACGGTGCTGACACCGTGGGCTTCCAGGGACCGAACCAGGGCCTGGCCGCCGGTCATGGGGATCTCCTTTGCAGGGGCCTTGTTGCTCCGCCGACGCGGTTTGACACAGTGGGCAGGCCCGCGCGGAATCGGGCATTATATCCTACCGCCGGACGGCCGGGCGGCATGGGGTTTCGGACAAGCGTGGCCGCTGTCCGGTTCACCCCCGTTGCGGTATACTCAGGCGGCCGCGGCGGCGGGATGGGCAAGCCGCCGACCCAGGCGGCGACGGGAGACGCGCGGAGGAACGCGGGGTGAATCCGGCGACGGGGGAACGGCCTCTCGGGATCGAGGAGATGGCGGCAGCCGACTCACTGAAGTCCACGGTAGACCGGCTGGTCCGGAAGTACGGGAACCGGGGTCGGGAGGCGTCCCGCAACCTGGAATCGTGGCTTTCGGGGCAGGTGCCCTACGCCGAGCCCGAGGTGCTGCGGCGGCACCTCCAGGCCGGGCAGGTGGACCTGCTCTTCGACGCCTTCTGGCAGGTGCTTCCTTTCGGGACCGGCGGGCGCAGGGGGCGGGTCGGATACGGGGCCAACCGGCTCAATCCCGCCACCGTGGCCATGACCGTCCAGGGGCATTGCCACTACTTGCGGGCCGCCTTTCCGGGCCGTCGCGACCTGAGGGTGGTGGTTGCCAACGACGTTCGGGTCTTCCGGGACCTGGCCGGAACCTACCGCTTTCTGGGAGAGCACCACCCGCTGCTGGGCACCTCCTCGCGCTCGCTGGGCAGGCTGGCCTGCGAGATCTACGCCGGCAACGGCGTCACGGCCTATTTCGCGCAGCCGCGGGCCGATGAGGCGGTGATCAGCACTCCCGAGCTGTCCTTTGTCATCGACCGTCTGGGCGCCGCCGGGGGTATCAATCTCTCGGCCTCCCACAACCCCCCGGACGACAACGGGGTCAAGGTCTATGACGCCTTCGGCAGCCAGCCGGTGGCGCCCGAGGACCAGGCCCTGATGGACGCCATGCGGGAGGCGACCGCCATCCGGAGCCTACCCTTTGCCCAGGCGCTGGCAGAGGACCTGGTGCGGGCCATCCCCGAGGATCTCCACCAGGACTATCTGGACGCCTACCTGGAGCTGTATGGAGACACCTTCACCCCTCGGCCCGACCTGCCGGTGGTCTACACGCCCCTCTGCGGTTGCGGATTGAAGACGGTGGGCGACCTGCTGGGCCGGCTGAACTTTCCGGTGCGCACCCCGCCCGGTCAGGACGCCGACGGTTCCTTTTCGGTCATCCCCTTCAAGGCTCCCAATCCGGAGGTTCCCCAGGCCACCGCACCCGCCAGGGAATTCGCCGACGAGATCGGCTCGGGCCTGGTCCTCTCCAGCGATCCCGATGCCGACCGGGTCGGACTGGAGGTCAGGCAGGCCGGCGGCTCCTGGGTCCACCTGGACGGGAACCAGATCGCAGCCATTCTGGGATACTTCCTGATGCTGGATCCCGAAGGACCTCGCCGAAAGGGGCTGGTGGTGGAGACCCTGGTGACCACCCGCATCCTGGGCAGAATCGTGGAGAGGGCCGGTGGCTCCCAAATCGTGGATGACCTGCTGGTCGGCTTCAAATATGTCGCCGACGTGCTGAAGTCCCTGGAACGGACCGGACGGTACCGCCAGGTGGTTGCCAGGCCGCGGGACCTGGTGCTGGCCGCCGAGGAGAGCCACGGGGTGATCATGATTCCCACCATACGGGACAAGGATGCCGCTCCGGCCTGCATGGTGCTGGCGGCCCTCTACCAGAGGCTGCGGTTGCAGGGGCGGACCCTGCTGGACTACTACGTCGGGATCCTGGAACAACTGGGAGGCTATGCCGACGTGGGCCGCTCCATCGCCATGGCCGGGGCCGGGGGGATATCCAGGAGGGATCGGCTGATGGCCTCGCTGAGAGACTCGCCCCCGCGGACGCTGGCGGGCCATCCGGTGCGCCACGTCCTGGACTACTGGGATCAGGAACGGTTCGGGCCTTTCGTCAGCCAGTCGGACAAGCTGCCCAGAAACGTGATCCGGATGTCCATGGACGACTTCGTGGTCACGGTCCGCCCCTCCGGAACCGAGCCCAAGCTGAAGTTCTACTGCCAGCTCGCGCCGCGGGGACGCACCTCCCGGCAGGGGATGGATCTGTTGACCGAGGTGAGCGGCAGAGCCGAGAGCCTGGCCCGCCAGGTGTATGGGGAACTGCTGGCCCGTCTGGACCTGGAGCTGGGCCCGGCCGGACTGCTGCTTCCCGACATCGTGGACGTGGACCGCAAGCGGGAGTTCGAGCAGACCTTCCAGCCGCAACTGCATTCGGAGCTGGCCGATTCAGGCATGGGCAGCCTTCAGGAGCTTCTGGACTGGTTGCGCGGCCAAGCCTCCGGCATGACCCCCGGAGCGGACCCGCTGCCCGCTCTCAAGGCCCCCATCGCCAGTCTCTGCGATGGATGGAAAGCCGAGCTGGGAGACGCCCCCCTCTTCGGCGAACTGGACCGGTGGGCGCGGGAGTGAACCGAGGACTGTCGGGCGCCGGAAGGTGACCGGAACTCGGCGATCGCGCTCCCCCACGGAAAACGCCATGCGCCAGTGGCCTCTCTGCCTGAATACCAGCACGATCCGGCCGGCGGGCCTGCTGGAGAAAATCGACATCGCCGCCCGGACCGGCTACTCGGCCATCGAGCTCTGGACCGAGGAGCTGACCCGGTTCGAGCAGTCGGGACGGTCCCTGGCCGAGCTGCGCCGGATCCTGGTGGACTCGGGCCTGGCGGTGGCCAGCGTCGTCACCCTGGTGGACTGGATGCAGAGCCGTGGGTTCCACAAGGAAGCCGCCTACCGCGAGGCCCGCAGGCGCCTGGAGCAGGCGGCAGCCGTGGGTGCGGGCCACATGGTGGCCTCGCCGGTCCCCGACGCTCCTCACCTGGATATCCCTCTGGCGGCGGCCCGCTACCGCGAGCTGCTGGAGGAGGGCGTAGCCTTCGGCGTGCGACCGGCCATGGAGTTCCTGGGATTCCAGCACAACGTCTTTCAACTGGAACAGGCCCTGGCCATCGTGCGGCAGGCCGACCATCCCCACGGCTGCCTGGTTCTGGATCCCTTTCACCTCTACCGGGGAGGTTCCGGCTTCGGCGGCATCAGAGACCTGTCCTCCAGCACCATTGCCGTGTGCCATTTCAACGACGCTCCCGCCTCCCCTCCACAGTTCGAGCAGACCGACGCCGACCGCGTCCATCCCGGAGACGGCATTCTCCCCCTGGAGTCTTTTTTGAGAGATCTGGAGGCCACCGGCTACCGGGGTTTTCTTTCGCTGGAACTCTTCAATCCCCGATACTGGACGCGGGACCTGGCGGAAGTGGCCCGAACCGGCAGGGAAAAGACGGAGGCCCTCATGCGGGCGGCCAGTGAGACCGGCCTCGACAACTCCACCACTCCATCATGATAGGCATTCAGCGGGTATCCAAGACGTTCGATCAGGGCCGGAGCTTCGCCGTGCAGGAGGTCGACCTGGAGGTTGGCGCCGGTGAATTTCTGGTGTTGCTGGGCGAATCGGGCTGCGGCAAAACGACGCTGCTCAAGATGATCAACCGCCTGGTGGAGCCCAGCCGGGGCCGGATCCTGGTGGAGGAGCAGGACGTCTGCCGGGTCAATCCGGTCGACCTGCGGCGGGGGATCGGATACGTCTTCCAGGGCGTCGGCCTCTTTCCCCACATGACCGTGGCCGAGAACGTGGCGGTGGTGCCCAGGCTGCTCAACTGGGAACCGTCCGCCTGCCGGGACCGGGTGGATGAACTGCTGCGCCTGACCGGGCTCTCTCCCCGAACCCATCGCGACCGCAAGCCCCACGAGCTTTCGGGGGGACAGCGCCAAAGGGTGGGGCTGGCGCGGGCGCTGGCGGCCCGACCCAGGATCATGCTGATGGACGAGCCCTTTGGCGCCCTGGATCCCATGACCCGCGACGGCCTGCAACGGGAGTTCAAGCGCCTGCAGCAGTCCCTCAACCTGACGGTGGTCATGGTCACCCACGACATGACCGAGGCCCTGCTGCTGGCCGATCGCATTGCCGTGATGAAACAGGGCGTTCTGGTGGGATCGGGCACTCCCAGGCAGATCCTGAGGAATCCGAGTCACCCCTATATCGCTGCCCTGATGGAGACGCCCAGGCGCCAGGCCGACCAGGTGGAATCCATTTTGCGCTCCCAGGGGGAAGGGAAATGACCGAGACCGCTTTGGCGGACCAGTTGAGACTTCTCCCCGACTACCTGGGGCATCACCTGACCCTGACCCTGGTGGCCTTGTTCAGCGGGATCGCCGTCTGCCTGCCCCTGGCCATTCTGGTGACCCGGGTGAAATCGCTGCAATGGCCGGTGCTCACGGTCGCCAGCGTGGCCCAGACCATCCCCGGGCTGGCCCTGCTGGCTCTGATGGTTCCCCTGCTGGGTCAGATCGGATTTCTTCCCGCCTTCATCGCGCTGCTGCTCTACAGCATGCTGCCGATCCTGCGCAACACCGTCACCGGCATCCTGGGCGTGGCCCCGGACATCCTGGAAGCGGCCGAGGGCCTGGGCATGACCTCTCGGCAGAGACTCTTCCGGGTGGAGTTGCCGCTGGCGGCTCCGGTGATCATCGCCGGCATCCGCACGGCCACCGTCTGGGTGGTGGGATCGGCCACCCTTTCCACTCCGGTCGGCGCCACCAGCCTGGGCAACTATATCTTCAGCGGACTGCAGACCCAGAACTCGACCGCGGTCCTGGTCGGCTGTGCGGCCGCGGCGGTTCTGGCGATCGTGCTGGATCAGCTCATTCGTCTGGGGGAGCTGGCCGTGGCCGGGCGCAGCCGAACCAAGGGTTGGCTGGCGGGGGCCGGCCTGCTGTTCATCCTGCTCTCGACCCTGATTCTGCAGATTCCCACCGCAAAGGGATCGGCCGTGGTGGTGGTCGGGTCCAAGCCCTTCACCGAGCAGTATGTTCTGGCGGAGGCAATCGCCCAGAGATTGACCCAAGCCGGTCTGCGAGCGGAGAACCGATCGAGCATGGGCTCCATGATCCTATTCGACGCCCTGGCGGCCGGGCACGTCGATTGCTACGTGGACTACTCGGGGACCATCTGGGCCAACGTCATGAAGCGCAAGGATCTGCCTCCGCGGGCGGATTTGCTGGAGGAGATGAAGACCTGGCTCCAGCGGGAACACCAGGTCCAGGTCCTGGGGGCGCTGGGATTCGAGAACAACTACGGCCTTGCGGTCCCCAGGCACAAGGCGGAGGCATTGCGGCTCGCCTCCATTCGGGACCTGGCCAGGCACGCCCCTCAAATGACCATCGGGGCCGATTTCGAGTTCTTTGTCCGTCCCGAATGGGCAGCGCTGCGAGAGGCGTACCGTCTCGACTTCAGAGAACGGCGGACCTTCGATCCCAGTCTCATGTACGCCGCCGCCCGCGAGGGAGTGGTGGATGTGATCTCGGCCTATACCACCGACGGCCGCATCATCGAGTACGACCTGGCAGTGTTGGCCGA
>JAPOZE010000134.1 GCA_026706225.1 Acidobacteriota bacterium | reverse complement strand
GCTTCCGACAGCCTTCCTTCCAGGTCCCGCCGGACCATGGCTCCCACCTGTTGAATGGACAGGGAGGCCAAGGCCAGCCCGGTGCTGTAGAGAGGGTCCACCGTATCGGCGGCATCCCCGACCAGGAACCAGCCCTGGGACGAATACCGCCGCTTGGCGCGGTACATGTAGTTTCGGTAGGCGTTGGTGTCGACGATCTCGCCGCTCTTGACGAAATCGCCGACCAGGGGATGCTCGCCCGCCATCCAGTCCATAAACTCCCGTGTGGTGGTGACCTCCCCCGGAAAGAGATCGGGGCGGTAGGTGAGGCCGATGCTGATCATTCTGCGAGAGTCCTGGCTGCGCACCGGAATCAACCAGACCCAGTTGCCTTTCCCGAAGAAGTGGTGGGTGCAGTAGTAGGGGGCGTAGGACCGGTTCACCTTCTTGAAGGCGTGAATTCGCTCCAGGATGGAGGGATCGAAGTCCACCAGGCGAAACCAGAAGGCGCTCCGTTGATGGGGAGCCCGGCTTTGCAGCCCCAGTTGGCGGGCCAGCAGCCGTCGGCGCCTGGTGGCGTCCACCAGCCAGCGGGCCTCCAGCGACTCGTCCTTTCCATCGGCACGCTGCACCGTGACCCGGTGGGGCGCGTCGCCGCCCAGGCTCACCCCCGTGACCCTGCCCTCGATGTAGCGAACCCCCTTCTGCCGGTTGAGGCGGCGCAGCTCGGCGTCGAAGCTGAACCGGTTGATCAGAAAGGAAGGGAAGGGAGGATTGGAAGGGGCTTCGTCGACGATGTAGTCGGGGTCCCTGGGTCGGGAGGGATCCAGCTTGTAGTAGTAGGTCAGCCCATACTTGGGCAAGTGCTCTTCAATGAGGGTGCGGCTGAGGCCGAGGTCCTGGAGGAAGCGGGTGCTGATCTCCACCAGGGACTCGCCCACAATGGGCAGTTCCTGATCGGAACGGCCCACCACCGTCACCCGCAGCGTGGGAAAGTATCGCCGGAAGTAGGCCGCCGCAAAGTTGCCGACGACACCGCTTCCCATGATCAGCAGGCCCGACATGACTCAGGTTAGCCGAAGAAAGTACGGTGTCTAGCCCAAGGTTCAAAGCAGGATTTCGTCGATGACCCGTCCGCCAATGTCGGTGAGCCGTTTGAAGCGCCCGGCATGGAGGAAGGTCAACTGGTGCTGATCCAGCCCCATCAGGCGAAGCAGGGTGGCGTGCACGTCACGCACCGGCAGAGACTCTCCGGCGCTGCGGAGCGCGAATTCGTCGGTCTCTCCGAAAGTGGCTCCGGGGCGCACGTCACCGCCCGCCATCCACATGACCAGCCCAAAGCGATTGTGGTCTCTTCCGGGTTTGTCCGATACCACGTTGGAATCGAAAGGCGTCCTTCCCATTTCCGAGGCCCACACCACCAGGGTCTCTTCCAGCAATCCCCGGGATTTCAGGTCCTTCAACAGGCCGGCAATGGGCTGATCGACTTCATGACACAGGACCGGCAGGCGGCCGGCCAGATCCCCGTGCTGGTCCCAGGGTTTGCCCTTGCCGTGCAGGAGCTTGACGAAGCGAACCCCCCGCTCCACCATGCGGCGGGCCATCAGGCACTGGCGGCCGAAGGTGCCCGCAACCGGGTCATCGAGCCCGTAGAGCTTCCTGGTGGCTTCCGACTCCCCGGAGATATCGATCAGCTCGGGCGCCGCGCTCTGCATCTGGAAGGCCATCTCGTAGGCGGCAATGCGCGCTTCGAGTTCTCCGGTCCGGGTACGCTGGCGGGCGTGCCTCCGGTTGAGCCATTTCAGCAGGTCAAGCTCGCTGCGCCGGCTACCCGGGGAAGTCCCGGCCGGCGGGTGCAGGTCGGCGATGGGATTGGAGCCCGGTCGAAAGAGCGTGCCCTGGTGGACGGCAGGCAGGAAACCGTGGCTCCACTGGGAAGCGCCGCCCACCGCGGGAGCCCCCTGTCCCAGCACGATAAAGCCCGGCAGATTCCGGTTCTCGCTCCCCAGGCCGTAGGTCATCCATGCCCCGATGGCCGCCCCGCCGGGAAGGATCTGTCCCGTCAGGGAATGATAGACAGCCGGAGCGTGATTGCTGCTGTCGACCGTGACCCCGTGGAGAAAGGCCATGTCGTCCACACAGGTCGACAGGTGGGGCAGCAGCTCCGACATCCACCGTCCCGACTGGCCGTGCCGGGCGAAGCTGAAGGGGGAAGGAATGATGCGGTTGTGGGCGGTTCCGAGGCTGGCCACGTCCAGATCGGTCCCGTGGACCGAGGGCATCTGCCGCCCTGCATACTTGTCGAGGACCGGCCGGTACTCGAAGGTGTCCATCTGGCTCACTCCACCTTCCATGAAGAGAAAGATGCAGCGTTTGGCTTTGGCCGGCAGGTGAGCCGGCCTGGGCAGCAGCGGATTCTCGGCCGAACCGGCCGAGGCGCCCGCATCGCCTGCCAGCAGATCCATCAGGGCCAGGCTGCCGAGGCCCAGATAGGAGTTCTTCAGAAACTCTCTGCGGGACGGTAGAGGGCTCATGGTGGAATCCCCGTGAGGGTGCCTTCTGATCGGGTTTCGTGAGCGCTATCTTACCACGTACCCCGGTGAGAAACGTGGCCTAGTCCATAAACAAAAACTCGTTGGAATTGAGGATGACTCGGCAAATGGCTTCCAGAGATCCCTGAAACTCCACGAATTGTTGCTGTTCGGCCTGGTCGGGCGGGCGGTTCAACGCGATTTCGAACAGTCGGACCACCCGATCTTTCCGCCGGCTGCCGGCTTCACTTCCCACGCGGGTCGCCAGATGAGTCGCTTCCTCGTTTACCAGGCGGCCGTTCATCATCGACAGGGCCTGCAGGGGAGTGGTGGTGACGCTGCGGCGTTCACAGGATTCATTGAAGACCGGAGCATCGAACGAGGCCATCATGGGCAGCGGCAGCGACCGACGCTGAAAGATGTAGACCGAGCGTCGCCGGGCGTCGCGTTCACTTTCGTTGGGTTCCCACATGGACCCACCGGTCCGGGCGGGGCGGCTCAGGTCCTTCATGTCCTGCGGCAGAGGCGGAAAGACGCTGGGCCCTCTTAGCTCCAGGTTCAATCGGCCGCTGGCAGACAGAATGCTGTCCCGGATGGCCTCCGCCTCCAGCCGGCGGCGGTTGAAGCGCCACAACAGGCGGTTCTCCGGGTCCAGGGATGGGCCCGCGACCCCGGGATTGTCCGCCGACTGGCGGTAGGTGCTGCTGGTCGCCATGAGCCGGTGCATGGCTTTCAGGCTCCAGCCGTCTTCCACGAAACGCACCGCCAGCCAATCCAGCAGTTCGGGATGGGTGGGGCGGTCGCCGTTCTTGCCGAAGTCGCTGGGAGTGCCCACGATGCCCCGTCCGAAGCGCTGCTGCCAGATGCGGTTGACCATTACCCGGGCGGTGAGTGGATTCCGGGGACTGGCGATCCACCTGGCCAGCGTCATCCGCCGTCCCCGGGTCGGATACTGGCGGTAGCGGTCTTTCTCCAGTAAGGCCGCGGCATCGCTGCCGGTGACGGCGCTGGGGAATCCCGGCTCGACCGCCTCTCCGGGTTGCCGGTAGTCGCCGCCCTTGAGCACGCGGGTTGCCGGGATTCCGGGTCCCAGAGGAGGACCGATCGCGTTGGTCACCGTCAGGGCCAGCGGCCTCCAGCGCAACAGCCGGCGCCGCAGGACCTCCATGGTGTCGGAAAGTTCAAGATGGCGCTGCTTCTCCTCCGGGGTGAAATACTTGGAAGGTCGTTTCACCCGGCGGGCTTCAGCCCGGACATCCGCCAGCGTCAGCGCCCGGAAACGCCCCGGCGGATCGGTGGTCCCGGCGGCATAGGCCGCGGTGAGCTTCTCGAGCAGCCATCTTTCGTAGCCGGCCAGGGCGCGATGGTCCGTCTGCTCCAGCGTGCGTCCGGCTGTCTCCTTCAGGCGGTCATATTCCGCCTTTTCCTCGGCGGAAAAGACCCTCTGTTCCTTGCGCGCCAGTTCGAGCTCCAGGTCGGTGGCGGTGAGCTTGTCCGAGGCTGCCTCCGACATCTTCTTGGAGATCAGCTTGTCCAGAAGCGCCTGTTCCAACGCTTCCAGCTCCTGCTTTTCCGCTCCGTTTTCGAGACGCTCCCGGTACTGCTTGATCTTGGATTCGGCCAATGTCCTGAAATGAGGGTCCTGGTAGGGAACGACGAACTCTTCGGGCGGAATTCCGGAAGTATTGGGGGGCAGGGGAACCCGAATGGCGTTGAAGAATGCCTGGAAGCGAAAGTAGTCTCTGGCGGGAATGGGATCGTACTTGTGATCGTGGCAGCGGGCGCATCCGAGGGTCAACCCCAGGAAGATGGACCCGGTCGCCGTGGTCACTTCATCCAGGAAGTCCTGCCTCAACTGTTCGGACGCCAGGTTGCCGAGATCCCAAGGCGCCAGCCGCAGGAAACCCGCGGGAATATGTCCCTGAATTTCCGGCTTGTACCAGGCCTTGCGGCTGTGCTCGTCGCCGCCCGCCAGTTGAAGCGTGACAAACCGGTCGTAGGGCAGGTCGGAATTGAAGGCCTGGATCACCCAGTCCCGATAGCGCCAGGCATTCCCGATGAGAATGTCGCCTTCCATGCCGTCCGACTCTCCGTAGCGGACCAGGTCCAGCCAGTGGCGGCCCCAACGCTCTCCATACCGGGCGTCGGCCAACAGGGTGTCCACCAGTTTTTCGTAGGCGTTGGGCGACGAATCGTTGAGAAAGCGTTGCACTTCCTCGGGCGTGGGCGGCATCCCGACCAGGTCCAGATAGAGGCGGCGGGCCAGCGTCCGCCTGGAGGCGGGAGGGGCGGGAGACAACCCGTTCTCCTGCTCCAGCCTGCGCAGGACGAAACGGTCGATGGGATTGCGTACCCAGCCGGAGTTCTCGACTTCGGGAGGAACGGTCTTGACCGGTTGCCGGAAAGGCCAGAGCCAGGGCTCGGATTCAACGGCTGCCGTCGGCTGGAGGCTGCCAATCCAGGTTTCAATCCGGGCAATCTCGCTATCCGTCAAGGCACCGCCCAGAGGCATCCGGGGATTGACTTGCCCCCTGAGCAGGCGGACGAGCGGGCTTGCCTCCGCATTGCCCTCCAGCACCGCCTTGCCGTGCTTGTTCCCGCCGGAAATCACCGAGTGCCGGCTCGCCACCGAAAAACCGCTGGTTTGTTCTCCCTCCGAGTGACAGGCCCGGCATCGGGCCAGCAACAGGGGCTTGACCTCTTTTTCGAAGATAGGATCGGTGGGTTCACCGAAGGCGAGGCAGGGGGCCAGAATGGCCTGCAGGAGCAGGACGGTCATTCGGTGAGAAATGCGGGTGACAGCCATGGACGACTCCGTCATTCGCAGCCATGGCAATTATATCGAAGAAAAAACCTTACAAGGCCACAAAGCCGCGGGTCAAGTGGAAGGCGCCGCAGCAATTCCTTGGATTCGTGGTCGGTTGGGGCTGCAAGCGGGCCGCTGTTGGACTCCGTTGTGAACGGAACCCCGAAGTTGTACTAGGATAGCTTGGCAGCGCAGGGTCGGAACTTTCCATGGATGACAACACGATCACCTCCCGGCGATACATCGTTCCGCTCAAGATCGCGTTTGCGGCCTTGATTCTCTGCGCGCTGCAAGTGGCCTCCAATCCGGGGCTCCTGGCCCGTGACTTCCAACTCCGCTCGCCCAGCGGCCAGGTCACCGTCACGGTCGGTCTGAAGGAACTGCAGACCCCCTATCCCATGGGTGTCCGCCCCTACTATCGCATCGGCTTCAATGGGGCGACGGTGGTGAGGGATTCCTGGCTGGGGCTGGATCTCAAGGGTGGGCCTCCGCTTGGACGGGACCTCGTGCTGCTGGGCTGGGACCCCTCGTCCGGTGACGAGCGCTACCGTCTCCCCTACGGAACACGGGGGGAGCTGAGGAACGCTTACCGCCAGGGGGTCCTTCGCCTCCGGGAGAGCACTCCTTTCGGCCGCCGTCTGGACCTGGTCTTTCGCGCCTACGACGAGGGAGCCGCCTTCCGCTACCGCGTTCCGCCTCAACCCGGCCTGTCGGATGTGGACCTGGTCGAAGAAAACTCCACCTTCTTTTTTCCGGAGGGTTGCCGCGCCTGGGCGCTGCAACTGCGGGGCTTCAACACCAACTACGAATCGGAGTTCAATCCCCAGCCACTGTGGCGCCTGCAGCCCGGCGCCATCGTGGGCCTGCCGCTGCTGCTGCAGACCCTCCGAGGTTCCTGGCTGGCCCTCACCGAGGCCAACATCAGCGACTACGCCGGCATGTACCTGACCCCCGTTCCGGGCATTCCGGAAACGCTGGAGAGCCGCCTCTCTCCCCATCCGCTCCGTCCGGGAGTCAAGGTCCGAACAAAGGGGGCTCTGCAATCGCCCTGGCGCGTCTTCCTCCTGGGCGGGACCCCGGGGAAGCTGATCGAGAACAACGTGCTGCTGCTGCATCTCAACGAGCCGACCCGGATCGCCGATCCCTCCTGGATACGGCCCGGCAAGGCCGCCTGGCACTGGTGGAACGGCACCAGCGCCAAAGGGGTCGCATTCGAGCCGGGGATGAATACGGCGACCATGAAGCACTACCTCGACTTCGCCGCCGACAACAACCTGGAGTACCTCCAGATCGATGCCGGCTGGCATCGGGGCAGCGAGGAGGAGGGGGACATCACCCGAAGCCGGCCCGAGCTCGATCTCCCCCACCTGATCGGATACGGGCGGAAGCGAGGGGTGGGCATCCTGCTGTGGCTGCACTGGATGAGGGCCCGGGCCCAGATGGAAGAGGCCTTCAAGCTCTATGAAGACTGGGGCATCGCCGGCGTCAAGATCGACTTCATGGACCGCGACGACCAGGAGATGGTGAGCTTTTACCACCAGGTGGCCCGAAGTGCCGCCGGCCGCCGACTGCTGGTCAACTTCCATGGAGCCTACAAGCCGGATGGCCTGCGCCGCACCTGGCCCAACATCATTACCCGCGAAGCCGTTCTGGGCCTGGAGTGGAATCGGCTGGGAACGCGCTGTAACCCCACCCACGACCTGACCCTTCCCTTCACCCGGATGCTGGCCGGACCCATGGACTACACGCCCGGGGCCTTTCGCACCGTTCTCCGCAAAGACTTCGAGCCCCGGGCGCGGGAACCCCTGGCCCAGGGGACCCGCTGCCATCAACTGGCCATGTACGTGGTCTACGAGAGTCCCCTGCAGATGCTGGTGGACTATCCGGCCGCCTACCGCGGGCAGCCGGGAATCGAGTTCCTGGGCAGGGTGCCGACTTCCTGGGAGGAGACCCGGGTCCTGCAGGGCCGGGTGGGAGAGTTCATCACCGTGGCCCGCAGGAGCGGAACGGAATGGTACGTGGGCAGCATGACCAACTGGGACGGCCGGGAGTTGAGCATTCCCCTGCGGTTTCTGGGGCCTGGTCCTTACCGGGCAGAGGTCTATGCGGATGTCGAGGGAGATCCGACCGGAGTCCGCCGGCAACACCTTCGAGTCCGCTCTGCCGACGTGGTGAAGGCCCGGCTGGAGCCGGGCGGGGGCCACGTCATGCGGATCTATCCGGAAAGGCCTTGAGCCGCCCCGCCGGCGCTCGAGGTCACCGCCCGGCTAAGTGGACTTGGACCGGGAAAGGAACTATATTCTTCAAGAAAAGCGCCCGTAGCTCAGCTGGATAGAGCACCTGCCTTCTAAGCAGGGGGTCGCAGGTTCGAATCCTGCCGGGCGTACCATTC
>JAPOZE010000629.1 GCA_026706225.1 Acidobacteriota bacterium | reverse complement strand
CAGACAAGAACCCCACCCTCACCATCAACGCCCTGGCCTGGAGAGCCTCCGACTACCTGGCCGAGGAGATGAGGAAGGGAAATGTCTAGTGACCCTCCGAAAGCGGAGATCCGGCACCCGTTGACCCGGCGCCAGGTGCTGGAGAGGATCGCCCTGGCCCTGACGGCCACCGGGGCCGCTCCCTTCGAGTTCGCCTGGGGGGAGCAGGTGCATCGAGCGGCTGGCGAAGAGAAGGAAAGGACCGGCGCCTACCGGCCCAAGTTGTTCAAACCCCACGAATACCGGACCATCCGGCGGCTGGCCGAACTGATCATTCCGGCCGACGAGCATTCGGGAAGCGCCGTCGAGGCCGGCGCTCCCGAGTTCATCGACCTGCTCTGCAGCCAGAATCGGGAACTGGCGGATATCTACACCGGAGGACTGCTCTGGCTGGACGCGCAGATGCGCCAGCAGCACGGCGCTTCCTTCCTGGAGGCCACCGAGGCGCAGCAGACCTCCCTGCTGGATCGCCTGGTCGAGGAGGGGGATCCGGAGAAGGTGGAGGGAGCCCGGGCCACCCGGTACGGGGCCTCCGAGGACTACCAGGGATTCAGCGACTACCGCATCCAGCCCGTCTCGGATCTTGCGCCCGGAGTCCGGTTCTTCGAATGGCTGCGCAAAATGACCGTCGACGCCTTCTACACCAGCCCCATCGGCATCCGGGATGTGGGCTACCAGGGAAACATGGCCGTCAGCAAGTACGAAGTGCCGGAAGCCATCATCCAGGAGGCCCTGCGCCGGAGCCCCTTCGGAGGCGCGTGAGGAAATCCCTCTCTTCTTGACCACCTTGATCGCACCGGGAAGGTCCCGGTGACCCATGCGGGGTAACCATGTCTCCTACCCTTATTGCTGGCAATGACGTCCGACACCTGCTGCTGGATCTGCAGCAGATGAAGGTCTTTTCCGCCAATCCGTTGATCATCCGGGAAGCCCGGGGGGTGTACCTGACGGATGTGGACGGCAAGCGCTACATCGACGGCGTGTCCGGGATCTACGTGGTCAACATCGGCCATGGAAACGAGCACGTCATCGAGGCCATCCGCAAGCAGCAGGAACGGGTCAGCTTCGTGGCGCCCCTGCACGCCGTTTCCGACACCACCGTTCGATTCGCCAAGAAGCTGACCGAGATCACCCCGGAAGGTCTCGACACCGTCAAGCTGGTCAGCGGGGGATCGGAGGCCACCGAGTCGGCTCTCAAGTTCGCCCGCCAATATCATCGCCAGAGCGGCAACCCGGCCAAGTACAAGGTGATCGCCAACTACCTGGGCTACCACGGCGGAACCATGGGGGCCATGTCTGCCTCCGGGCTGGGGGGGCCGCGCAAGGCGGTGTTCGGACCCTTTCTCACCGGTTTCGTGCATATTCCGCCGCCTTCCTGTTTTCCTGGCCCGTTCGATCCGGCCGGCTCCGCCTGCGGCCACCCCGCCGCCGCCATGCTGGACTATACGATCCGGCACGAAGGCCCCGAGTCGGTGGCGGCATTCATCCTGGAGCCCATCAGCAACACCGGCGGCATTGTGGTCCCTCCGACGGAGTACTTTCAGGAGGTGCGGGAGATCTGTTCCCGATACGAAGTCCTCTTGATCTACGACGAAATCATTACCGGCATGGGCCGGACCGGAAACTGGTTTGCCGCCCAGACCTTCGGGGTCGCCCCCGATATTCTGTGCGCCGGCAAGGGACTCGCCAGCGGGTACGCGCCCCTGGCCGCCATGATCGCCAGGGACGAGCTGCACTATTCCGCCTTCTGGGGCGAGGAGAGCCGGAACATCAGCTTCGCCCACGGGCACACCTTCGGGGGCAACCCCATTGCCACGGCCGCGGGCCTGGCGGTCATCGAGGTGATCGAGAAGGAAGGTTTGATTTCCAAGGGAGCCTTGGTGGGCCGGCACATCCGCAAGAGGCTCAGAGAGGAAATCGGGGCTCTGGGGATCCTGGGTGAAGTCCGCGGCAAGGGCGCGCTCAGTTGCGTGGAATTCGTCGAAAACATGGACACCGGCAAGCCCTTTGCCGACGAACGCCGCTTCGGCAAGCAGGTCGAGAAGCGATTGATCAAGCACGGATTGATTCTGCGGTGCGACCCGCACTGGATCGGACTGGCGCCGCCGCTGACCATGACGGTGGAGCAGGCCGACGAAATGCTCGAGGTCTTCGTGAAGGCGGTCGCCGAGGAGTTGAGAGAGGGCAAGTAAGCCGATGGAACGGGCGGAGGTCATCATTGTAGGAGGCGGCATCGTGGGCCTAGCCACCGCCTACGATCTCACCCGGCGATTCCCCGGGAAGCGGGTGCTGGTGCTGGAAAAGGAAGCGGCGGTGGCCCGGCACCAAACGGGACGCAATTCCGGGGTGCTGCACTCGGGCGTCTACTACCAGCCGGGCTCCCTCAAGGCCCGCAACTGCCTGGACGGCAAGCGCATCCTGCAGGAGTTCTGCGACCGGCAGGGAGTTCCCTACGCCCTCTGCGGGAAGGTCATCGTGGCCGTCAAGGAGGAGGAGCTTCCCCGCCTGGAGGCCATCTATCGAAACGGACAGGCCAACGGCGTGCGCTGCACCCTGGTGGGTCCGGAGCGGCTTGAGGAGTTGGAGCCGGCCGTTCGGGGCATCCGGGCCATTCACGTTCCCGATGCCGGCATCATCGACTACACCCAGGTGTGCGAGGCGCTGGTTCGATGCTTGCTGGAAAGCGGAGGGGCGGTGGTCACCAACAGCCGGGTGACCGCCATCAACTCGAATGCTTCCAAGGTGCGGGTGCGGACGTCTCAGGGCGAGACGTTCGAGGCCGGTTACGTGGTGAATTGCACCGGCTTGCAGTCCGACCGGATGGCCCGGCTCAGCGGGACCCGGCCCGAGGCCAGGATCGTGCCCTTTCGCGGGGAATACTACGAGCTCAAGCCGGAAGCGCACCACCTGTGCCGAGGGCTGATCTATCCGGTTCCCGATCCCAGCTTCCCCTTCCTGGGGGTCCACTTCACCCGAATGATTTCCGGGGGAGTGGAGTGCGGACCCAATGCCGTGCTGGCCTTCGCGCGGGAGGGGTATCGAATCACCGACGTGAACCTGAGGGATTTGTTCGAATCGGTGACCTATCCGGGATTTCTGAGGATGGCGCGGAAGTACTGGCGGGTGGGCGTGGAGGAAATGTGGCGCTCCATCAGCAAGAAAGCCTTCGTGAGAGCCCTGCAGCGGCTGGTGCCGGAGATCACCACCGGCGACCTGAACCCGGCGCCGGCGGGCATCCGGGCGCAGGCACTCAGCCCCCGGGGAAGCCTGGTCTATGACTTCGATATCCGGGAAGCGCCCCGAGTCCTCAATGTGTGTAACGCTCCCTCACCGGCAGCCACCGCCTGCCTGAACATCGGCCGGCTGGTGGTAGACCGGCTGGCGCGGCGTTTCTAGAAAATCTTTGAGAAAATTCTCTTGAAGCGGTTGCTCTTCTTGGAGGGGGGCTGCGCGGGTTGTTCCTCTTCGTCCTGGGTGGCTCCGGCCTGGTTGCTCAGTTGGCGCTGGTCGTAGAGCCACTGGTGAGCGGAATGGCTGCAGCGCTGGGTGGGCTCGCTTCCGGCGATGTAGTGCTCGAAAATGACGCTCTGACATTCGGGCGTGGCCAGCAGTCCCGTCTCTTCATCGATGTGGACCCGAACCATGCCTTCCTCCGGGGGCTCGAATTCATCCTCGGCCAGCCAGGGTTCAAGCTCGGTGGCCTGCTTCATGAAGTCCGTCCAGATGGGCAGGGCCGAGGTGGACCCTTCCAGCATCAGTTCCCGATTGTCGTCGAAACCCACCCAGACAATGCAGAGCAGCCCGCTGGTGTAGCCGGCAAACCAGCCGTCATGGGAAGTCCCGGTCTTGCCCGCCGCCGGCTTCCGAAAACCCATCAGGCGAGCCCGGATGCCGGTACCCCGATTGATGACCCCTTCCATGAGGTTGGTCATGAGGTAGGCCACGCTCGGATCGATCACCGCTTCCGACGAGATCTCCGAGCTGAAGACGGTCTCGCCGTCGCCGTTGACCACGTCGCGAATGATCCGGGGCTCCACCCGTATACCCTGATTGGCGAAGATGGTGAAGGCCTCCGCCATCTCCAGGGGAGTGACCTCGTAGGAACCCAGGGCGGCTGCCGGAGTGGCCAGGATGCGGTCGTTCATGCCGGCGGAAATCGCCAGGTCGACCACCTTCTGCCAACCGATCATTTCGGCGAACTTAATGGTGGCCACGTTGAGTGACTTGGTGAGAGCCCGACGCAGGGTCACCGGCCCGAAAAATTTTTCCCCGTAGTTGTTGGGCTCGTAGGGTTCCTCATTGAAGTCGAAGACCGTCTTGATGTCTTCCACCATGGTCGAGGGCGTGACCAGGGGTTCGGTGTGTTCGATGGCCGAGTTGATGGCGGCGGCGAAGACGAAGGGCTTGAAGATGGAGCCGGGCTGCCGCTTGGCGTAAGTCACCCGGTTCAACTGGCTGGTCCCGTAGTCCCGGCCGCCCACCAGGGCTCGAATCTCTCCGGTGACGGCATCCAGGGCAATCAGGCAGACTTGCACCCGCTCATCGGGAGCGATTTCGTACTTGGGGTGAGTGGCCGGGTCCCATCGGGCCCTGGGGCCACGCCTTTGTCGATGGGCCCGGGTCTGGTCCGCCAGCTCGGCGCCGTCCCGCACGACCCGGTAGGCAATGGATTGCAGGTCGGCATCCAGGGTGGTGTAGACCTTGTAGCGCTTGGTGAGCAGCTCCTCGTCGGAGTAGGTCTGCAGCAGGCGGTCCTTGAGCATGTCCACGAAGTAGGGGGCGTCGTTCTGGTCGACGCTGTGGGGAGCGACCTCCAGCGGGGCCTTTATGGCTGCCTGATACTGTTCCGGCGTGATGCTGCCGGTTTCCAGCATGGCCATCAACACCACGTTTCGGCGACGCGTGGCCCTTTCCGGACGCCTGGTGGGGCTGTAGCGGTTGGGGGACTGAATCAGCCCCGCCAGCAGGGCGGCTTCCGGCAGGTTGAGGTCCTTGAGGTCCTTGTTGAAGTAGGCGGTGGCGGCTTCTCCGAACCCGTTGATGCTGAAGGAACCGCTCTGTCCCAGGTAGATGTCGTTGGAGTAGAGGGTGAAGATTTCCTCCTTGGACAGGCGTGTCTCCAGGATGGCCGACATGTAAATCTCTTTGGCCTTGCGGATCACCCGCCGCTCCCGTGTCAACCAGAAGCTGGACGATCGCACCAGTTGCTGGGTGATGGTGCTGGCTCCCCGTTCAAAGCCCCCCAAAGCCACGCTGACCAGGGCGATGGGATCGAATCCGTAGTGTGAGAAAAAGCGGCGGTCCTCGATCGCCAGCACGGCGTCCCTGAGCACCTGGGGGATTTCCCAATACTCGATCAGGCGGCGCTTTTCGCGACTCTTGTCGAACAGGTGGGTGATCAGCCGGGGTTCCAGATCGTAGAATTCGAGCAGGCTCCGGTCGGACAGCGAGACGATGTTTTCGATGCCGTCTTCGTCGAACTCGATCCGGACCGCGGCGGCGCTCCCTCCGTAGGCATCGGCCCCCGGATAGATTTGCAGTCCTTCTCCGCTTGCAGCGTAGTGCCCCTGCGCACCCTCTTCCGGTCGGTTCGGGCTGTATCCTGCAGCCTCCAGGTAGCCGGTGACCTGGGAGAGGCCGATGGGCTGGCCGGGATAGATCTCCAGAGGAGCGGTATAGACCTTGGCCGTATTGAGAAAAATCTCCCCGGAAATCTTGCGGTCTATCTGCCGGGAGAACTGCTGGTAGGTGTCGATCAGGACAAAGCTGACCGCGACGAAAGCGAAAACTCCCAAGGTGAGCAGCACCTTGGACCAGGTCGAATGAAACCAGGGCCAGTGCCACCACCTGGCCTTTACCCGGGTCTTCTTTCTGGCGGGTTTTTCCCTTTTGGAGCGGAACATGGCCATCGTCTTCCTCTACAAGCGCTGGGACGGCGTTCGGGAATCAGCGAAACCACCCCGGCAGGGCCCCCGACCGCAGGGCGCGTTCCACCAGGGCTCGTTTCTCCTCGGTCTTCCGGCTCCTCAGGTGACGGATTCGACGGTTGATGTCCGCGACTCCCGGGGGCAGGCCCAAACCGGTGGTGCTGTCGACGTCCAGTGACTCCCCTTTGCGGGGCATGCGCCGATGCACCAGTTGATACCGCTCGATTTCCAGCGGAGCGATTCGTGAGCGGAAGCGCTGGTCGAGCAGGCTCAGTTGCCGTTGCCAGTAGGCTCGATCCCGGGGCACGGAGGCCTCCGCCCCATCAGGAGTACCCTTTGCGGGCTGGAGAGCCAGGGTGTCCCGGGATGCCTCCCAGGACAGGGGCTTTCCGCTCTTGCGCAGCCGCTCACGAAGGTCGGCCAGTTCTTGCCGGGCGCTGGAGAGGGCCTGCCGGCTTTGTTCAATCCGGCGCTCCGCCTGGGCGATCAGTGGACCATAGACGCGAGCTGGGTCGGTTACCGTGGTCTGGCGGAATGGATCGCCCTGGAGCTTGAGGTTCAGGCCGTTCAGCCTGGCCAGCAGTGACTGGTGATGCTGTTCGGCGGTTGCCAACCTGGCCTTGAGTTCGAGAAAGCGCTGGCTCCAGCGCAGCTCCTCCCGGGTCGGACCGAAGACCTCTGCGGACCGGGTGGGGTGGCGCGGGGAAACACCGGGCTCCACCCGGTCTGACGAGGGGGATCCCGAACCGCTGGAGTAGGAATGCAGGAGTTCGTTGGTATAGACCACCGCCGCGGCAGGCAATTGAGCCCGACGGCTGCGTTCGCTCCGGGCGACCTCCGCCAAGGTTTGGGCTTCCAGTTCCTGAGGAAGTGCCCAGAGCAGCATGAGGAGGGGCAGTGTCAGACGCACGACTTTCATCGCGTCGGCCGGGGAAGGCTGTCGATGCTGGAAAAGAAGTGCTTCCGGCAGGAAAACGGTCGGGAGAAGAGAAGGGGGCACAAAATTGTCGGATGCCTGCAGGCCGTTATTGGCGGCCCAACGCATGCGCGGCTCCTTGTTGCATCGGCGGACCGGGAGAGTGGCTCGGAACCCGGCCTCCACCGTTGGAAGGCGGCCTGATATAATCCTGAACCGAATTATAGCAAGACGTGCCCTGAGTGGATAACTCCGTTTTTCCGATGACTCCGCAATCACCCCAAACCCTTCACAGCGTCGACATCGACGGCGTCCGCATTCACCTGGCCCATCCGGATGAATTGCCCATTCAATGGGTTGGCCAGGAGGAGCTCGTTCGCCAGCTCATGGCCGCCTGGATGGTTGTCAACAACCAGGACCTGCCCATGAACCCCCGGCTGCTGGGAAAGCCGGGCGTGGGGAAGACCACCCTGGCTTACGCCGTGGGCAAGCGGCTGGGAAGGGAAGTCTATATCCTGCAGGCGACGCTGGACACCCGTCCCGAGGACTTGCTGGTCACCCCGGTGATCGAGTCGCAGGGACAGCTTCGCTACGTGGCCTCGCCGCTGGTGACCGCCATGGTGAGGGGCGGAGTCGTGATCCTGGACGAGGGCAATCGCATGAGCGAAAAGAGTTGGGCCAGCCTGGCCCCGCTGCTGGACAACCGGCGATACGTGGAATCCATCGTGGCCGGAATCAAGATCAAGGCTCATCCCAATTTTCGCCTGGTGGCCACCATGAATGACGACGCGTCCACCTTCGAGCTGCCGGAATACATTCACTCCCGG
>JAPOZE010000447.1 GCA_026706225.1 Acidobacteriota bacterium | reverse complement strand
CGTTGATGGATGCTGCTGTCAGCGTGATCGGGCATGCTCAGGCTGTTGGAAGGGAAACCGGATGGAGAGCGAGGACATTTCCTCGGGGACGGGAAACTGCGGCCCGGCGAGGGTCGGCAGGGATCACAAGGTGACCTTTTGGGAGCCTTGCACGAAGCTCATCTTGAGGTCGTGCAGACATCGATCCAGGAGCCGGGTTTCGTCGGGCTTCAGATTCCCCTGGGTCTTGTCTTTCAGGATCTCCAGGATATCGATGGTCTGCCGCGCCGCCGGGAGATTCTTCTCGACCTTTTGGGTTGCGGGATCGGGGACCAGTCCCAACTGGAGCATGGCCGTGGTGGTCAGGGACACAACCAGGGTGGGGAAGTCCATCCTGGATTCCCGACTGTCCTGGCCGACAATCGGAGACGAGGCGCTCTCGCTGGCCTTCTCCTGGCCCCGGGAGGCACCCGACCCGCCGGCTGGACCGGCGGGGCCGCCTGGCGGAGCCTCCTTGGCCGAGTCTCGCAACTGCCCGTCCTCGGTGAACTTGCGGCGATCGGCAACCCTGAACCCACTGTCTTCTTCAGCCATGGACACCCCCCCCTTGCGTGGTTCGTTTGAATGGCCTATAGCGCCAGCTTCCAGGGAGGCCGGTAGTTCATGCCGGTCATGGCTTCCGCTTCAGGATCGTCGATCACCCGTTCCCTGTCGACGTCCCAGCGGACCTGACGTCCCAGGCGCTGGGCGATATTGCCCAAGTGACAGGCAATGACCGAGTTGTGCCCGATTTCGACATCCGCCGCCGGGGTCTCGCGGGAGCGCATGCAGTCCAGAAAGTTCTGCACGTGGTCGGGGGTGTAGTCCCGTCCGACCCTCTGCCGGGGCAATCCCGCGGCCTTGTAGGTGCACCGCTTGTCGTCCATTCTCCGGGTTTCGGGAAATACCTCCCAGCCGAAGCGATCCACCACCAGAACCCCGTCTTCTCCGTGAAAGGCAACCCCGTGCTCCCGTGCTTCCGGCCCTCGTCCCACACCGAGGGCATGTTCCCAGATCATGCTGAAATGGGGAAAGGCCCAGGTGACCTGCTGGGTATCGGGAGTTTCCATGGCGTCTTCGGGGTAGGCGAATTTTCCGCCGGCTGAGAAGGCCGAGACGGGAGCCCTGACCCCCATGCCCCAGTTGGCGATATCGACCATGTGGGCTCCCCAGTCGGTCATCAGCCCGCCCGAGTAGTCCCAGTACCAACGGAAGGTGAAATGAAAGCGGTTGGGGTTGAAGGGCTGGCGCCTGGCCGGCCCCAGCCACTGGTCGTAGTCCACGCCGTCGGGAGGGGGGCCGTCGGGAGCCTTGGGGGTAGCTCCCTTCCAATCCAGGTAGGCCCAGGTTCGGACCAGGCGAATCCGGCCGAGCTGTCCGGAGTTCACGTACTCCACCGCCTGAGCGAATTGCGGGGCGCTCCGCTGTTGGGTCCCGACCTGGACCACGCGCTGGTAGAGGCGAGCGGCCCTGACCATGGTTCGCCCCTCCTGAATGGTCAAGGAGAGCGGCTTCTCGACGTAAATATCCTTGCCGGCTTGACAGGCCGCCACACATTGGAGGGCATGCCAGTGATCGGGTGTCGCCACGATGACGGCATCCAGTTCCTTCGAGTCCAGGACCCGGCGAAAGTCCCTGGTCTGCAAGGGCGCTCGGCCGGCGGCGGCTTCAACCGAACGCAGCGCCTTTTGGGTTTGTCCATCGTCCACGTCGCAAAGGGCCGCGCAACTGACTCCCTCCACCTTGAGGAAGAGTCCCAGCAGCTTGCGGCCTCTTCCCCCGCAACCAATGAGGCCAACCCGGATCCTGTCGTTGGCGCCCATGGGATCGGAATGGGCTGGAGACTCGGCCCGTAGGGGCCGACCGGATGCGAGGTAGCCGGAGGCGCCCACTCCGGTGATGGCAATGGACCGGCGCAGGAAGTTGCGACGGCTCTGATGGGTCATGGGTGTTCCCCTGGATTCCAGCGACAATCTGCGCCTCGACCGGTGACTTGAGGCTCGATCCCGCGGCTCCCCGAGGGTTCCGATGGATTCCGCAATTACCGGCTCTGAGAATACCCGCTTTTGGGGAACCTCGCAACCGGCGCCAAGGCTCACACGGCTCCGTCCCACCATCCATCGGCGGGACCGGTATCGGCGAAGCCGAAGGAGAACCATGGCGCCGTTTCCGGCGTGAGGGCGGCCGGGTGCGCCATCGCAGGGAAACCGAGAGGCACGGAACGGGAGTGCATGCGGGCGGGACGCCCGCGCTCCCGGGTGGATCTCCCTCCGTAACTCCTGCTCGAACAACTCTCCACTCTTCACTTGCCGCGGTTGACTTGCCGGTAGCCTTGATTTAGATTTCGGCAACGTGCCTGTTCCCCCATTCGATACCGCCGAGGTGGCATCCGAATGAAATCAGAATCCATTGCCTTGCTCGTCCAGGCGCAGGATCGTACCGGGGTGCTTTTTCAGCTTACCCGGACCATTGCCGAACACGGAGCCAACATCAGCTCCGTGGACATTGTGAAACGGGGGGCCCATGCGGCCAGCCTGTACTTGGAGCTGCGCGACGTCGAAGAGGTGGAAGCACTCCTCGGGGACCTGCGCGCGCTGGAGGTGGTCACCGCGGTAGACTCCCTTGATCCGCTGCTCAAAGTCTACGGCAAGCGGGTCATCATCATCGGCGGCGGGGCCCAGGTGGGACAGGTGGCTCTGGGCGCCATCAGCGAAGCCGACCGGCACAACCTGCGTGGCGAGAGGATTTCGGTGGACACCATCCCGCTGGTGGGGGAAGAACACATCGCGGCTGCAGTGCGCTCGGTGGCCCTGCTGCCCCGGGCAAGGGTTCTGGTCATGGCGGGAGCCATCATGGGAGGAGACATCGCCCAGGCCGTAGAGGAAATCAAGAAGCAGGGCATTACCGTGCTGTCTCTCAACATGGCCGGAACCGTGCCCGAGGCGGCCGACCTGGTGGTGAGCGACCCCGTTCAAGCCGGAGTCATGGCAGTCATGGCAGCCGCCGATACAGCCAAATTCGACATCACCCTGCAGCGATCCAGGCGTTACTGATGTCTCACCGGGGCGCCCGGCGTCGGCTGCGAAGGAGACCTTCATGAAACTGGCTCAAATCCATGATCCCGAAACCGGGCTTCATTTGGCAAGAGTGGAAAACGAGAGCGTCTACCCGGTCCTGGCGGAGGGCAACGGTCTGCGTACGCTGCTGGACTTCGCCCGCGGGGCCGAGCGGGAGGGAATCGCTCTGGTGGACCTGGTGGAAAGACACCGTTCCTCCCAGGCACTGTCCCTGACCTGGTCGGAGCTGAACGTCTCCCCGAGCCCGGCAACGCCCCATGCGGCCATTCCCGTTCACCCACCGGAGGTCTGGGCCTGCGGGGTGACCTACAAGAAGAGCGCTGAATTCCGCGACGGAGACACCCAGGCGCCCGCGGGGATCTACGACCATGTCTATTTTTCCGATCGGCCGGAGCTGTTCTTCAAGGGCACCGAAACCCGATGCACCGGTCCCAACGACTTCATCGGCATACGGAAAGACTCCAAGTTCACGGCTGTGGAACCGGAGCTGGGAGTCCTGCTCTCGTCCAACCGCAAGATACTCGGGTTCCTGGTCTCCAATGACGTTTCGGCCTGGGATATTGAGCGGGAAAACCCTCTCTTCCTTCCCCAGTCCAAGATCTACACCGGCTGCTGCTCCCTGGGCCCGGTCCTGCTGACCGCCGACGAAGTTCCCGATCCCTACGCCCTGTCGATCCGTTGCGAGATCAGGAGAGGCGACCAGGTCATTTTCTCCGGCGACACCCGGCTGAGCATGATGAAGCGAACCATCCAGGAACTGATCGACTGGCTCTTCTATGCCAATCCGATTCCCGACGGCACCGTGTTGCTCACCGGTACGGGAATCATTCAGACCGAAGCAGCCGCCCTGCAGGAGGGAGACACCGTCGAAATCACCATTCCGGAAATCGGCACGCTCACCAACCAGGTCCGTATCGTGTCCTGAGAAAAGGGTGACCTGCCATTTTCATTTTTGCTATTCTGGCAGGAGTGGTGGAAGTGCGGATTGTTTCGGGACAACCATGAACCTGAGAGCGCTCTCTATTGGTCTGCTGCTTGCGGGAACAGGTCTCACCCCAAACCTGCCGGTGTGTCAGGGCCTGGGGGCCACCTCTCTCTTCGCTCAGACCCCACCGTCCTCGGAAACCGGCAAGCTCAGGATCTACGACGTTCCGGAGCCCGCCGAGGAGCTGGCGCAAGACCCGCAAGAACAGGAGGATTTTTCCCAGATAAAGCAGTCCACCGACCCTGCCCCACGCAGCGTGCTGATCGAGGCTTTCATTCAGAAATATCCCGAATCCAGGTACCTGGGCCAGGTGCACCACATGGCCACCATGGACTACCGTAATCTGAACCAGCCGGAGAAAATGTTCGAGCACGGACAAAAAACACTCGGACATTCGCCCGACAACATTCCGATTCTGGCGCTGATGGCCCTGGCTCACTCCGACAAGGGAGATCCCGACCGTTCCATTCAATTGGCCTCCCGCGCCTTGGGCCGGCTGCAAAAGATCGTCCGGCCCGCCAATACCGACCCGCAGCAGTGGGAGGCCGAGCACCGCCAATTTATGGCCCAGAGCCTGGCCGGCTTGGGCCACGCCTATCTCGTCAAGTATGAGATGGAACGGGAGGCCTCGAAGAATGCTGCTCCGCAGGAGGAGAGCTCTCCTGACCCGGCCGGCCCCGAACCGGAACCCGCCCAGCCAAAAAGCCCGGGAACCGCAGCCGCCGGCAGCGCCAGGATGGCCACGCTCAATCTGGCCCGGGCATACGGATATCTCACCAAGTCGTTGAATGAGGAGCCTCGGTCCCAGTTCGTGCAGTTCCAGCTTGGAGTGGTATCCACCCGGTTGAAGCGATTCCCGCAAGCCATGAATGCCTTTGCCCGGGCTTCTCTTCTGGAAGGCGGATATCGGGATATCTCCCGTCGCAACCTGGAGTCTCTGTACCGAACCACCCACCAGAATTCTCTGGATGGCCTGCAGGACCTGTTGGCTCAGGTCCGGGCGGATCTGGCAGGCGGCAACGGCAAGCCTGCCCCGGTGACCGGCGATTCCGCCGAGCCCGGCTCGGAGTAATCGCAATCGAGTGCCTCTGAAGGGAGTGTTTGCCTCCATGTCCTTTACTCAGCTCAAGACTCCGGAGGATGTGCGGGAACTGCTGGCGGGTTCCGATCGGGAACCGGTCTTTCTGCTGAAACATAGCAGCCAGTGTCCCATCAGCGCCGGGGTCTACTCTGCCTTTTCCGAATTCGAGCGACAGGGCGGAGCCGACCGCCCCTGGACCTGCGCCCTGGTTCGCGTGATCGAGGAGCGCCCGCTCTCCAATCAGATCGAAGAGCAATTGGGGGTGCGGCATGAATCCCCGCAACTTCTGCTCATTTCCGGTTCCAAGGTCCTCTGGCACGACTCCCATTGGAGATTGACGCTGGAAAAGATGCACGAGGTGGCCGGCCGCTTCCTCCAGTCTTGACCTGACCCGACCCAAACCCGCTGGGGACGATGATTCTCAAAATGCCGCAGCCTTGGCTGAAGCGGGCCTCGCTGGCGCTGGCTCTGTGCTGCACCCTGCCTGCCTGTCGACCGTCTCCTCAATACGAGTTTGACCTGATCATCGCCGGTGGGAAGATCATCGACGGCTCCGGCTCCCTGTGGTTTCCAGGGGACCTGGCCATTCGCGGGGAAGAGATCCTGTACCTGGGGGAACTGAAGGAACGGGAGAAGAAGGGGCGTCGAGTGATCGACGCGCGGGGATTGTGGGTCGCTCCCGGTTTTATCGATAGCCACAGTCGTTCCAGGCCCGACAGTCTGCTGCACCCCGACTCCCTCGCCAAGGTGCGCCAGGGAGTCACCACCGAGGTGCTGAGAGGAGGACATGCGAGCCGTTTCCTCCGGGCGGGCGCCGGGCCGCAACCCGGTTCCCGGGAAGTCTCGGGAGATCGGCCTCGGTGGGGGCAGACCTATCGCAGCCTGCGGCAAGGGGACCTCGCCGTCAACGTGGCCGCCTACGTCCGGGCCGGAGATGTCGTGCCCTCGGTCCTGAACGAAGAAACGCGGGAACCCACCCAGCCCGAGTTTGCCGCAATGAAGCAGCGGGTCGGGCAGGCCATGCTGGAGGGTGCGCTGGGGCTTGCCGCCTCGCCGCGCCTGTCGGCGGAAGGCATTCTGAGCCTGGAGCAACTGGTCGAGCTGGCCCGGGAGGTGAAGCCGCACGGAGGGGCCTACTCCGCCGGAATCGATTCGCGCGCCGGCATCGGCAATGCGGTCAAGGGGGCCATCGAGCTCGCGGAGCAAGCTCAAATTCCCCTGGACATTCCGGGATTGAGGCTTACCGGACACAGTGGCCTGGAGCCGTTGCAAGCGGTGTTCGATTCCATCGAAAAGGGGAGGGAATCGGGATTGGCCCTGACCGCCGGCGTGTCTCCCTTTCGAAGAGCCCGGGCAAACCTGGAGGACTTATTGCCCAACTGGGCGACCGAGGGCGGGCGGGAGAAACTCTTGGAACGGCTCTCCCGAAGCGACCTTCGGGCCCGCATCCTGAGAGAGCTGCGTCGGAAACGGCGCGGGAAGTCCAATGCTTTCCTGGCAGCGGGAGGCTGGGAGGGAGTGGTTCTCCTGCAGGCAAACGCCCCGAAATTTCAGCCCCTGGCCGGGAAGAGCATTCAGGCAATCGCGACCGAGCTGGATCGTCCCCCCGGAGACACTCTCTTGGACCTGTTGCGGGAAACCGACGGTCCGGTTGCGGTCCTTTACTCTCTCATGAGCGAGGAGGACCTGCGTCAAGCCCTGCAGGCGCCCTGGATCTCCATCGGCTCCGGCGGCGCGACCGCCGGCAACGATCCATCGGACGGGGAAGTGCCCCGACCTCATGGATTCGGCGCCTTTGCCCGGGTCCTGGGGAAGTACGTGAGGGAGGAAGGGGTGCTCGATCTGGAAGAGGCCATTCACAAGATGACGGGAATGAACGCAGCCAAGTTGGGGCTCCGAAACCGGGGCATGCTCCGGGTGGGCATGAAAGCCGATATCACCATTTTCGACGCCGAGCGGGTCGCCGGCCCCGCCACCTTCCTGGAGCCCCGTCGCTTTGCGGAGGGTATCGAGCACGTCATCGTCAACGGGACGCTGGTCATCGAAGCCGGACGTCCTCTTGACGCCAGGCCGGGAAAATTCCTGGATGGACCCGGGAAGGCCAACCGGTGAACGGCGCTGGTTGTTTTTTGTCTGTCAACCTGATAATGAATGGAAGGGAGATTCTAATTTGATGCGGACCGCAAAACAGTTCCTGAAGGGGTGGCTGGCTCTCTCCGTCACCAGCCTGGTGTGTCTGACGGCTCCGGCCGGAGCCGTCGACTGGCCCATGTGGCGAGGTCCTGACGCCGACGGAGTTTCGGCTGAAACCGAATTGCCCTCAACCTGGTCGCCGGAGGGAGAGAACCTGCGGTGGAAGCGGCCCATCGGGGGACGCTCGACGCCGATCGTGGTGGACGGGCGGGTCTGTATCATCACCCTGGCCGAACCGGACACGCCTTCCCACTGGCAGGAGCAGATTTCCTGTTTCGACGCCGAGACCGGGGATCTGCGATGGGAATTTCGCTACAAGGTGTTCCTGACCGATATCCCCCACCACCGGGTCGGTT
>JAPOZE010000002.1:5991-7729 GCA_026706225.1 Acidobacteriota bacterium | reverse complement strand
GCCGACGACCCCACGCTGCTGTTCACCAACGCAGGCATGAACCAGTTCAAGGACGTTTTCCTGGGGCGGGAGACGCGGGACTACCTCCGGGCCACCACCTCGCAGAAGTGCGTTCGGGCAGGCGGAAAGCACAACGACTTCGAGAATGTGGGAAAGACCGCCAGGCACCACACTTTCTTCGAAATGCTGGGGAACTTCTCCTTCGGCGACTACTTCAAGTCGGAAGCCATCCCGCTGGCGTGGGAACTGGTGACAGGAGTTTACGGGCTCAATCCGGAACAACTCTGGATCACGGTCTATCAGGACGATGATGAGGCGGACCGGATCTGGAACCGGGAGGTCGGGGTTGGGTCCGACCGCATCTTTCGCCTGGGTGAGAAGGACAACTTCTGGGCCATGGGGGACACCGGCCCCTGCGGCCCCTGTTCCGAGATTCACTTCGACCAGGGGCCGGCAGGCAGCGAGGCCGGACATTGGCAATGCTCGCAATGCAGCTTCCCCTGCGAATGCGGCCGCTTCGTCGAAATCTGGAACCTGGTGTTCATGGAGTTCGACCGGCAGACCTCGGGGCAACTGGTTCCCTTGCCCAAGCCCTCGGTGGACACCGGCATGGGCCTGGAGCGCATGACGGCGGTGCTCCAGGGAAAGCACAGCAACTACGACACGGATCTGCTGAAGCCGCTGACGCATTACGCGGCAGAAATATCAGGAAGGAACTACGGCAGCCACAAGGCCGCCGACGTATCCATGCGGGTGATCGCGGACCATGCCTGGGCGACGGCCTTTCTGGTCAGCGACGGGGTTGTCCCCTCCAATGACGGCCGCGGCTATGTCCTGCGCAAGATCATGCGTCGCGCCATCCGGCACGGAAGGCTCATCGGAATCGAGGACGAATTTCTGCACCGCATGGCCGACCGGGTAGCGGACCTCATGCAGGATGCCTATCCGGAGCTGGCCTCGACGCGGGAGTACGTGTCCAGGGTGGTGCGCCACGAGGAGCAGCGCTTCTCTTCCACGCTGCGGATTGCGCTGGACCAGCTCAGTGACGTGCTGGACCGGCTGGAACCGTCCGGGAGCCGCCAGGGCCGGCTACCGGGTGAGGTCATGTTCAAGTTCTATGACACCTATGGCCTGCCCCTGGACCTGATGCAGGAGATCGCGGACGAAAATGGACTGATCCTGGACGAAGAGGGTTTCAACCGGCGGCTGACGGCTCAACGCGAGAGGGGACGCGCCAGTTGGAAGGAAACGGCTGCCGACGCCGGCTCGGCGCCCCCACCCACCGCGGAGAAGACCCGATTCCTGGGCTACACCCAGCTTGATACCGATGAGGCCATCATCAAGGGCATCCTGATCCAAGGGAAGCCGACCGCTTTGCTGCCGACGGGAAAGGCGGGAGAGGTCTTCCTGGACCGGACCCCCTTCTACGCGGAAACAGGAGGCCAGGTCGGAGACGCCGGGGTCTTGCAGGGTGGCGAGGCCGAAGCCGTTGTGCAGGACACCTATCCCTCCCCTCCCGGCTACTCGGCTCACCGGGTCAGGTGCGCCCGGGGAACCCTGCAGGTGGGCGACAGGGTCGAGGCTCGGGTGGACCAGACCCGCCGGGATTCCATCAGGAAAAACCACACCGCCACCCACCTGCTCCATGCCGCCCTCCGCCAACTGGTGGGATTTCACGTCAAGCAGTCCGGCTCGCTGGTGGCTCCCGATCGCTTGCGCTTCGACTTCACCCACTATG
>JAPOZE010000002.1:4489-5595 GCA_026706225.1 Acidobacteriota bacterium | reverse complement strand
AGTACCAGACCTCCATCAGGTCTCTGGAGAAGGAACTCCAGGAAATGCGCTACCGGCTGGCCCGGGACCGCGTCGGGCAACTGCTGCATTCCGCCGGGAGCGTCAACGACGTCAAGGTCTTGACTTCGGTGGTGGATCGGCTGGACAAAGCTTCGCTCCGCAATCTGGCCGACGAGTTGAAGTCGCGGATCGGCCGCGGCGTGGTGGTGCTGGCCACTTCGGGTTCCGGCAAGGTTTCCCTGGTCGCGGCCGTCACCTCCGACCTGACTTCCCGCCTGCACGCAGGCAGAATGGTCAAGGAAATCGCCACGGTGGTCGGAGGAGGAGGAGGAGGCAGACCGGACCTGGCCGAAGCCGGGGGCAAGGATCCCAGCAAACTGTCCCTGGCCCTGGAGGCGGTTGCCGCCTACGTAGAGAAGCACGTCGAAGGGGCGGGTTGACCCGACGATTTTGTCGGTAGCGCCAATGAACTTGAATGGTTGGGGGCGATCGAGAAGACCCCGCCAGTCACCGGCCCATGTAGAAGTGTTTAAACTTTTTCCGGTTCCGCGACATCTTATTGTCCTGAGAGCGACAACGTTGCCCCATCATCCGGTTCCTGTTCCCATGGGTACCCCAAAGAAAAACGACTCTCCCGCCTGGAACCTGAACCGACGCATGGCTTCGGCCGGCTGCCTGTTCGCCCTGGTCCTGTGCCCCGCCTTGATCGGCGGAGAGATCATCAGCTTCACCGGACCCGACGGACGCCGGATCTTTTCCAATACCGGCAACAGCTTCGTCTCCCCGGTCGGCCCTTCCCCGGCTCTGGAGCCGGGCACGCGCCTGAGGATTCGCCGAAAGGGTCGGCCCCCTGCCGGGATCGCACGACTCATCGACCGCATCTCCCGAAAGCACGGGATGGATCCGGAATTGGTCAGGGCGGTAGCCAGGGTGGAGTCCAACTACAATCCAACCGCAATTTCCCCCAAGGGAGCCCGGGGAGTCATGCAATTGCTGCCGGAGACGGCCGAGCGGTTCGGCGTGGCCGACGCCTACGATCCCGCCCAGAATATGATCTAGCCGGATCGCGCCAGGGGCGACCGGCAGCCTGCTGGCGGGTCGGTCCC
>JAPOZE010000002.1:0-4479 GCA_026706225.1 Acidobacteriota bacterium | reverse complement strand
GCAGCCTACCACCCGGGTGAGAACGCCGGGCGCAGGCATGGCGGCATTCCGCCCTACCGGGAGACCCGGGACTATGTCCGCAAGATCAGGCAACTCTATGGCCGGGAGTTGCCGCACGCAGCCGGCGGCGGACTGACGCCGGATATCGTCAGCTATCGGGATTCCGCCGGCCGACTGGTCTTTTCCAACCTGCAATCAGCCTACCGATAGGCTTTTTTCACTCTCCCACCGCTTCGATGGCCACCCGGGTCAGGTAGGGAGTCGCATAACCCCGCCCCGCATTCAGGGTCGCCCGGTACTGCAGCCAGCGATCTTCCTTGCCGACAGTGAACTCGCCGCCGGCTCCCAGCTCCCGCCAGCCTTCCTGGGCCAGTCCGGACGAGGTTGCGGCCGTTCGAACTCCGAAGCTCACCTGTGAACCCCGTGGGGTCTCCGCCCGGAAGGAGAGAGCCAGCCGGGCCGACCTCGCGGGCAGCTCGATCGGAACCGACAGGTAGGACTCTCCGGCCTTGCGGCTGGAAAGGTTCCCAATGTCGACGTTTTGCATGAAGTGGGGTCCGTGGGCCGGCAGATAGCTGCGATTGCGGGTGTGGTAGCCCCGGGGAGACCCCCAGTAGACGAAGCTCTCGTTGCTGTGATTGTCTTCCTTGTAGGTGGTCTTGTGGTTGAAGACCAGCAAGTCCGGGTGTCCGTCCTGGTCGAAATCCGCGGCCAGCAGCCCGGAAGCACTTTCCGCCGGCAGGTCCGTCCGCCTCCCGGATGAAAACCGGCCGCTGCCATCGTTCCAGAAGAGATAGACGGGCAGATTGCGCCGATCACGGGATGCGTACTGCGAAACGGCAATGTCCAGGTCGCCGTCGCTGTCGAGGTCGGCCACGGCCATGTCGAATGCACCGGCGGTGGCGAACTCGAACCGGTGGGTCTGCGCAAACCCTTCGGGGCCGCCCGGGTAGATGCGGACCCAGGAGTCGTTGCGGTCCAGTGCGTTGTAGGACCGGGTGAGCATCATGTCCAGCCAACCGTCCCCGTCCAGATCGGCAAACTCGCTGTTGGCGACAAAGGCCGCCTCCACCCAGGCCGACCGGTCCGGTGAGAAGCCGCGGCCGTCTCCCAACAACACCCGGCTCCTCGAGCCCTGCACATCGGCCACCAGCACATCCAGCCAGCCATCCCGGTTGAAGTCCACCAGCCGGCAGTTCTGGCTGGCCTTGGCCACTCCTTCGACGCGTTGGGGATCGGTGGAAACTCCCTCGGCCGAGCCCCAGGCAATGGCCAGCGAATCGAAGTCGCACGCCAGGGCGTCCAGGAAGCCGTCGCGGTTGAGGTCGGCCACCGACCAGGAACCCACCTCCTGCGCGGGAACCTCCAGCCGGTTCTCCAGGGCGGGGCCGGCGGGTCCGCCGCGGTAGATGTAGCTGGCCCCCGACTGCCCGCTGTAGTGGCGGCCGGAATTGGCCACCAGCAGCTCGGCGTGATCGTCGTCGTCCAGGTCCGCCATCAGGGTGGCCATCCCCATCACGCAGGGATAGGCCGTCATGGCCGCGGGGCTGTAACCCCGGTGGGGCCGGCCCCAGTAGACGTAGATATCTTCACCCCTTCCCCCCTGGATGCCGCTGCCGGAGTTTCCAAAGAGGAGATCCGGCCGCCCGTCCCGGTCGATGTCGCCGGCGGCTACGGCGGTGGCTCCAAAGGTCTGCAGGTCGGTGCGGCTCGCCGGCCCGTAGCCCCAGGGTTCTCCCCAGTAGACATAGGAGGCCACATCCAGGTCCCCGTGGGTTCCCGTCAACTGGTTGGCAAAGGCGATCTCGGGCCGGCCGTCGCCATTGAGATCGGCAACCGCTACGTCGGTGGCCTCCAGGGTCGGCAACCACAGCGCCGCTTCGGTCGACCACCCCGACTTCCCCCACAGCACGGCGGAGCGGTCGCCGCTTGCCACCACCAGGTCGGTCCGCCCGTCCAGGTCCAGATCGGCCATGGCTGCCCGCGCCCCTCCCAGGGGGAGGGCCTTCTTCTCCACAAGGCTCCCCGAATCCCAGGCAAACAACCGCAATTGCTTCCCCGACAGGGCCAGCACCACCCTGCCCAGACCCTCCACCTCACCGACACGCACCGATCGCAGGTCGTCGACCGGGACCTTGACCACGGCTTCCGGATCCGGTCCCTGGGGCGAGCCCGGAAAGTACCGCAGCCCTCCCCGGCCCTGCTCCGAGATGGCGAAGATCAAATCCGGATGCCCGTCCCCGTTCAGATCTCCCAGGGCGCAGCCAATGGCCGATCGCGTCGGCAGCAGGCTCCGGTGATGGATCCCGTAGCGGTCGCTCGAACCCCAGTATATGTAGGATCCCTCGGCGGTTGTCGAAGGCTTCCGGCTGCCGGAATTGGCAAAAACAATGTCGGTGTAGCCGTCCCCATTCAGGTCGCCGACCGCCAGGTCCCGGGCTCCAACCGTGGGAAGCTCCACCCGTCTCAGCGTCCGATACCCGGTGGCATCGCCCCAGTAGACCAGGCTGTCTGTCGAGACAGTGTCTCCGGCTCCCGAGGAGGCGAAGAGTATGTCCGTCCAGCCGTCCCGGTCCAGATCGTGAAACTGCACCGCGCCGGGGCGTTCGACCGGAAACCGGACCACCCAGTCGCGGCTCTTCTCTTCCTGGAGCCACAGGTCGTAAAGCGCAATGGAACGGTGGACGGGAGAGATGGCGGAACGAAATCCCCGCCCCGTCTGCAGGTATCCCAGCGCATCCACCCCACCCACCATCACGTTATGGGTATTGCTGAAGACAAACTCGTAGTAGCCGTCGTTGTTCAGGTCCCAGCGGTGAATGAGCTGGATGCGTCCCCCTCGGGAGACATAGATGTTTTGACCGGCATGCTCGAATTCGCCCCGGGAGAAGGCCTCGAATCCCTGGTGGACGACCCTGAAGCGGCCGTCGCCGGCTGCAGCGCCGCCTCCGGACTCATCGGAGTCCCCTGCCATCCCCTGCGGGAAGAGCGTCAACAGCATCACTACCAGACCCGGCAAGACTGTCGGCTTCGTCATGACCTGCACCTCGTGCTCCGGTTCGATCCTCAACGACGGTTGCCACGCAGACTCCACCTCTCCCGGGATCTCGGATGGGGATGCCTCAGAGTGGGTCGGTGAAGGCACACCGCCTGCAAGCCCCAAACATATCGCTCGCCAAAAAGGCTTGTCCACCCCCAAATGATTGGGTGGGAAATCCTTTCCGTAGTAGATTATGGGAGAAGCCGGCGTTTCCGATGGCGCCCTCGCCGCCCGACCGAGAGATTCCATGGCCGAAACACTCGACATCCATCCCGCTTCTGCCGAGGAGCGGTTGCAGTGCTACGAGAATGTCCACGAGTTCTGGCCCATGGCTCCCTCGCTGGAAGAGCATCTTCAACTCCGATTGGCTTCTCCCAAGCACCAACGGGCTCACTGGTACGCCGGGTGCCTCGGCGGAAAGGTGGTGGCTTCGCTGGGATGCTTCCCCTTGAAGTTTCACGTCGACGGCCGGGAGGTGGAGGGCTTTTCCATCGGCTCGGTCCACACCCGTCCCGAATATCGTCGCCGGGGCTTTGGGGCCGCGGTGATGGATTGGGCCGAGCGCGACCGGATGAGGCAGGGAGCTCGACTCAGTTCCCTCTACTCCGACATCGATCCGGGTTACTACGCCAGGCAGGGTTACCTGCGCTGCCCTTCCTGGAAGGCTTGGGCGGCAACTGATCCGGTTTCCCTCGGAACCGGCGAGCGCTCCTGGGACTTGCAGCCATTCTCAGCCTCTCAGGCCCTGCCCGAGCTCCAGGAAATCTACCGCGCCTATCACGGAGCCTGCCCTCTGGCCGTGGCGCGCCCGCTCGACTACTGGGAATACACCTTGCTGAAGCAGCCCGGGGACGAATTCTACTGGCTGAAAGACCCGGCGTCGCGGACACAGGGATATGTGCGGGTCACTGGGATGGGCGGGGCCTGGCAGGTCGCCGACTTCGCGGTCGGACGGGAACGGCCCGACTCGCTCCGCCGGCTGTTCAGGCTGGTCATCGACCTGGCTGGACAAAAGGGGAAGACCGGGGTGGGAGGCTGGCTGCCGGACGAGCCCGCCATCCGGTCCCTGTTCGACCTTCAACCCCGAACCCAATCCATCACCATGGTCAAACCCCTGGAGGCCGGCTTGAAGATCGGGGAGAGGCACCTGGCGACCGCCGACCGATTCTGCAGGATCGACCACGTCTGACCCGAACCCGCTCACCCCCCCAGATAGGGCGGACGCCGGACCATTCCGGCGCGGACCTCCACGTCCCGCTTCCAGTCCTCCAGGCCCGGACCCTTGATGCCCTGGGCCCGGCGGCGCAGGGATGCCATCTGTTCTGGCGAATAGGGGCTGAATTCCCGGGCAATGCGCACGTCGTCCTCCAACTGGCCCAGCGTGGTGCAGCCTACCGTGGTGCAGTGGATGGGCAGGCTCAGGACGTAGTTGAGGCACT